>CAJFPU010000112.1 GCA_904418825.1 uncultured Romboutsia sp.
ATAGATAATATTATTAATTCTTTATTATCTAAATATGTACTATCATCACTATTATCATTTTTTATAGCTTCAATAATCATTTTTATACCTAAAAAACTTAGTAAAAAAACTGCAATCCAATGGTCTATACTTCTTATGTATAATTCAAAGTTCATACCAAATAGCCAACCAATAAAAGGCATAACTCCTTGAAATAATCCAAATAAAAATGCAATTTTAGTAGCTATTGATAAATTAATTTTTTTTAAAGTCATCCCCTTAGTAACAGATACTGCAAATGCATCCATAGAAAGAGCAAATCCAGTTAGAAATATACTAAAAATTCCCATATAAAACCTCCTTAAAACATGTCCTAAAATAAGTATATATTAAGTTGAGTATTATAAGTATAAAATTAATGACTTAATAAAATAATTATATATAACTTATGAGTTATAATTGTTCATAAAATTTAAAAATGATTTTACACTTAAGTAAAATATAAAAGCATCTTTAAAATTTTTTAAATCTAGATTAAGGTATTCTTTAATTTTTTCAAGTCTATATATAAGTGTGTTTCTATGTAAGAACAAAATATTTGAAGTTTTTGATATATTTAAATCATTTTCTATAAAATTAATACCAGTACTAAGTAAGCTTTTGTCCATATTTTTTATAATATCAAATTTTATTAATGAAGAGATTTGTTGATTATTACTTATTATAGAAGTAATTTTATATATAATTAAATCATTTAAAGTTATAAATTTATTAGTATCATTATCATTAATTATTATATCTATTAATTCGTTAATTATATTTATTTTAAAATTTAAATTGTCAATATTATTTATTTTTTCTAAATATATAATATGAGTCTTTGAATACGTTTCAGATTCTATAATTGTAGGAGTTGAATTATTTATATCTAGGATATCATCAGATACTAATAATAAGTAATTTTTATACTTATATATTTGTACATCTTCATATAAATTGTGAAGTATATTTTTTAAAGAATCAAAGTCTAGATTTTGCTGATTAAATAAATAACAATATCCATCTATATTATTTATAGTATTGTCTTTTATAAATTCTATTACATAAGTTGCATTATTAAATTCAATTAAATTTTGATTAGTGTTAATTTTTTCGTTATTATATTTAAAAATATTAATTTTTTTATTAGTTTCTTTTTCAAAAAACTCTACTAAACTTTGCATAATTTACCCCCTGAAAAATTATGAAATTTTTGCATATGACTAATTATTTATAAATTAGCAATATAAGTATTTTTAATATATTAAAGTTATACTAAAAAGAGTAAGATAATTAATCATCTTACTCTTTTAATATAACACTAATTAATACTATTTTGAAGTTTCTTTTATTTTTTCATCTCTTATAACTACTTGAGTATCTTTATCAAATATATGAATTCTATGTTTATCCATTGCAAGCTTTAATTTATCTCCTATATTTAATTTATATCTGCCATCGAATCTAGCCGTGATACTATGTTCACCAGATTTTAGATAAGCATATATTTCAGCACCCATAAGCTCTCCAATTTCTACATTTGCTTCAAATACACTATCTAAACTATTGTCAACAAATATGTCTTCTATATGAATATCTTCTGGTCTTATACCTAAAACAACTTCTTTTCCTACATAACCATTAGATATTAAAGCTCCGCAATCTCCTGGATTTAATTTTATATTTAAAGAATCATTTTGAGCATATATTTCTCCATCTTTTTCAACTAATTTTACGTCTATAAAGTTCATTTGAGGAGCTCCTATAAAACCTGCAACGAACATATTGTTTGGAGAATCATATATTTCTTGTGGAGTAGCTATTTGTTGAACAATACCATCTTTCATAACAACTATTCTATCTGCCATAGTCATAGCTTCTACTTGGTCATGTGTAACATATATAAATGTAGTACCAAGTGATTTATGTAACTTAGTTATTTCAGTTCTCATGGCTGTTCTAAGTTTAGCATCTAAATTTGATAAAGGTTCATCCATTAAAAAAACTTTAGGATTTCTAACTATAGCACGCCCAAGAGCAACTCTTTGTCTTTGACCTCCAGATAAGGCTTTAGGTTTTCTATCTAATAAATGGCTTAAATCAAGTATTTTAGCTGCTTCTTTAACTTTTTTATCTATTTCATCTTTAGGCATTTTTCTAAGTTTTAAAGCAAATGCCATATTATCGTATACACTTAAGTGAGGATAAAGAGCATAATTTTGAAAAACCATTGCTATATCTCTATCTTTAGGGTCTACATCATTTACTAATTTATCACCTATATATAATTCACCACTACTTATATCTTCAAGACCTGCAATCATTCTTAACGTAGTTGATTTACCGCATCCAGAAGGACCAACTAAAACAACGAATTCTTTATCTTCTATATCTATGTTTACATTTTTTACTGCATTAAATCCATTATCGTAAGATTTACATATATTTTTTAAAATTACCTCTGCCATGGCAATTTTCCCCCTTTTTATTTAAACATTTTTAATTTTAGGTAAGTATTTTAATTAAGTACAATTAAATATTAACAGAAAAATGTTTTCCCTTAAATGTTTATATTAACTAAAAAAAATTGTATATATTTAACAAAGATAAAGGCATTTGATAATATAATTATAAATCTATAGTAAGAAAAATTCTATGTATTAAATGTATAAAATATATTTAAATTTAAACACCTTAATTATTGAAATTATAGGAATATTAATTATATAATAATAAAGTAATTAAAATTAAGAAAAATAATAAATATGAAGAAAAAAGGTGAACATATGATGTTAAAGCATATATTAGTTATAGATGATAATGTAACAAACTTAAAGTTAGCAGAAAAAACACTAAAACCTTATTATAAAGTTAGTTTATTAATATCAGGAGCTCAAACTTTAAGATTTTTAGAAAAAAATAAACCAGATTTAATTTTATTAGATATTAATATGACAGATATGGATGGATATGAAACTTTAGCAAAAATTAAATCAAATAAAGAATTAGAAAATGTTCCGATAATATTTTTAACTGCACTTTCTGATAGTGAAAGTGAGGCTAAAGGTTTTGAATTAGGAGCAGTTGATTTTATAATTAAACCTTTTGCGCCACAGTCAATGCTAAGTAGAGTAAAAATGCATTTAGAACTTAATGAATATAAAATGCATTTAGAAGAGAAAATATCTGAAAAAACAGATATGATAGAAAGATTACAAGATGTAATGATGTTATCATTAGCAGAATTAGTTGAATGTAGAGATGAAACTACAGGAGGGCATGTAAAACGTACTGCTGAGTATGTAAGAATTTTAGCTAATGAGCTTGTAGAGGCTGGTGTATATAGTGATATTTTAACACCAGAATATGTAAAAGATATTATTAAATCGGCTCCTCTTCATGATATAGGTAAAATTGGAATCAATGATTCAACATTATTAAAAATGGGATCTTTAGATGAAGATGAGTTTGAATATATGAAAAAGCATGTTGAATTAGGAGCAATATCTTTACAAAAAATGATAAACGAAACTGAAGAAGAAAGTTTTTTATATACAGCTAGAGATATGGCTCATTACCATCATGAAAAATGGGATGGAACAGGATATCCAAAAGGATTAAAAGGAGAAGAAATACCTATAAGTGCAAGAATTATGGCAATTGCAGATGTATATGATGCATTAACTACAAAGAGACCGTATAAAGAACCTTTTTCACATGAGGATACAGTTAAAATTATAATAGAAGGTAGAGGTAAGGGATTTGATCCTAATATAGTTGATGTATTTAAAGAAATAAACTATAAATTTGAAATGGTTAAATTTTAATTTAAATAAGATATAAAAATACCTCTTAGATATTCTTAAGGGGTATTTTTATTATATCTTTTTATAACATTAAAGTTTAAGTTTTAAAGATATAAATTATAGGGAATATATAATTTTAAAACAATTAAATTATATAAATACATTTATTATGACTGAAAGGATAAAGTCTTTATGCAATATATTAAAGAGAGAGAATTAGAGTTAAATAATCTTAAGAAAGAAAATTATATCTTAATAGAAGAAAATAGAAAACTGAAAAATGAAATAGAAAAGGCAAAAGCTTTTTTTGAAGAAAGAGATATTATAGCTAGTCGGATGAAAAAAATTAAAGAAGAAAAATTAGAATATTTTAATTTATTTTTAAAGTTTTGCAAAGAAAGTGTTATATCTTTAGATTCTGATTTAAGAATTATATATTCAAGTGATAGCTTTTATAAAATGCTAGGATCAGAAGAAAGTATGAATGTAGATGGACAGTATGCATATGATGTTTACTCTAAATATAGAGGAGAAGAAAATGCTAAGGAGTTTTGTGATTTATGTAGAGAATGTTTAGAGACTAATGAAACTATAGAAAGGCAAATTAAATATAAAAGTCCTATTGATGGTTCTATAAAATACACTACTATAGGTATTTCTCCTGCAACTAATAAAAATGGAGAATTACAAAACTTAGTTATTATATTAAAAGATGTAACAGAATTTTATAAAATGAAAGAAAGAGCTGAAGATGCTACTAAGGCTAAAACAGATTTTTTAGCTAATATGAGTCATGAAATAAGAACTCCTATGAATGCTATTGTTGGTATGGTTGAACTTATTATGAGAGAAGATATAAGTGATATTGTAAGAGAGCATGTGTATAATATAAAGTCAGCAAGTACGAATTTATTAGTCATAATAAATGATATATTAGATATATCAAAGGTAGAATCTGGAAAAGTTGAATTAACTGAAGATGAATATGAATTTGCATCTATAATAAATGACATAACAAATATGGCTATTGTAAGAATTGATGAAAAAGATATAGAATTTTTAGTTGAAGTAGATCCAAACATTCCATATAAGTTGTATGGAGATGAAATTAGATTACGTCAGATAATAATAAATTTAGTTAATAATGCAATTAAGTTTACAAAGAGTGGATACGTTAAATTAAAAATAACATCTTCAACAAAAGACAATAATAAAATAACTTTAAATGTATCAGTTGAAGACAGTGGAATAGGAATAAAATCAAAAGATTTAGATAAATTATTTGAATCATTTAAACAAGTAGATACTAGACGAAATAGAAATATAGAAGGAACGGGTTTAGGTCTTGCTATTTCTAAATCTTTAATAGAACTTATGGGTGGAAGTATAAGCGTTTTTAGTGAATATGGAAAAGGAAGTACATTTAGTTTTACATTAGATCAAAAAATAACTAATCATAAAGGATTTGCCCAATTATCTAATGATAAATTTAATAAGAATATACTAGTATATGAAGAATCTAAAAATTATAGAAAATCTTTATATTATACATTTACTAGCTTAGGATTAAAGGCAAGTTATTGTGGTGATATAAAAAGATTTAAAAAATTATTAAATCAGAAAAAATATGACTATGTTTTTGCATCTGTTGATATTATTGAATCGTATAAAGATTATATATTAGATATAAATAAAGATACTAAACTTACTATAATGCTAAATAGAAATGAAGTATATCATATAATGGAAAATGTTACGGCTATACAAAAGCCATTATATTCACTTCCTATTGCAGCGATATTAAATGATAAAAACATATCACTATTATATGCAAAGGATTGTAATGAAAAGTATGCATCTTTCATAGCTCCAGAAGCTAAAATACTTATAGTAGATGATAATGCAGTAAATTTAAAGGTAGCATGTGGATTTATGTCACAATATGAAATGCAAATTGATACAGCTAATAGTGGATATGAAGCTATTAATAAAGTTACTAATAAAAAGTATGACCTTATATTTATGGACCATATGATGCCTGAGATGGAT
>CAJFPU010000113.1 GCA_904418825.1 uncultured Romboutsia sp.
TTAATTTAAATAAATAATAATAAAATTATGTAAACAATAATATTAAAAATAGATAGATGATTTAATCTTTTTATTTAGATAATGTATATTTGTAAGTAAGGATTAAGTTTAAAACTAATAATTACTTATTTACGACTAATAAATTATTAATTAGAGGAATTAATATACCTTAAATTAATAAATGTCAAAGTTAGCATATTATAAGCAGAGTTGTTAAACATATTAATATTATAAAAAATAAAAGAGGTATTTTATGTTTAAAAGAAGACTAGCAGGTTTGTTAACAATAATATTAATAAGTAGTACATTAGTAATAAATTCAGAGGAAAATAAACTAGATAAACTTATATTAGGAGGTCGTTATTTAGAAGAAACTAAGATAGAAGAAGAGATTAAAGTTGATAATGAAGAAGATATTTATAACTTAGAAAGATTTTTTAGACCATCAAATATGCCCATATTAAATACTAAAAGAAATCTATTAAGTATTAATGATTATGGCAAAAAGCCATCTGATATTAAGATTAACAAAGAATTATTAAAAACTCCTAAAGAAACTATAATAAATTATTTTAGTGTATTAAGAGAAACAGCAAACCCTTTGGATAATACCCAAACTGGATGTGGTACATTAGGAGATGCGACAGGTCCATATCCTTTAGCATATAATTTTTTATCTAAGTCATATAAAGAGAAAGTATCATATAAAGAATATTTTAAGTCTTTTGAAAATCAATTACACATAAACTTAATCAAATTAAATGAAGTACCATCAGATAAAAAAAGACCTAATGATATAAAATACTTTGTAGAACTAGAAGTTATAGAAGGTACAGATAAACCAAAGGGTGTATTTGCATATTATTATGGATATATTTATTTAGAAAAAGAAGATAATGTATATAAAATAAAAGATATGATGTATACTCCTGAAAATTATTTATGTGCTCCTTATCATGGATGGTCATGGGATGCAAAATCTCTTGTTGAAATTGAATATGGTGGATGGTGTTCATTAATAGATGGAGAAGTTGTTGTAAAAGAGAATGGATATGAAAAAAAGGTATATTTCAAAGATAAAGATAAGAATGACTATTATGTACTTTTTTATCAATTAACTAATGGAGTAGATATAAAAATAGCTGATTATAAGAAAAATAAAGATGGGAAATGGGAACTGATATATATTGATCCTGAAAAGTGTTTAGAAAATAAAATATAATTAAAGATACTGTACTTCAAAATAAAACTAATTATAAACTTTATAATATAAATGATTTAGAATTAGGAATAACAGTAAAAGTTATATTTAATGAAGGAACTATTAATACTGATATAGTAAAATGAACAATTAAGCCTATTAAAGTAATTAATGAATAAAATTAAAAGTATATAGTCAATAATAGTAGATAATTTAGTACTCTTTAAGTTTTATTTAAGGTAATGATGATACAATATCATCATTAAAAAGAACAAAACTTAAGGAGGTTTTTTATGAATAAGAAACTAATAGCTATGTTATCAGCACTATCATTAAGTGTAACAGTAACAGCTTGTTCAAAAAATGAAAATAATACACAATCACAAAGTAACACAAAAAAAACTAGTATTAATATAGAATCTTTAGAAAGCGAAAGTGTTTCAGATCCAGATACATATATAAAATTAGGAACTGAAGTAACTGTTGAAGGTCAAGGAGCAGAAGTTTCAAATAATAAAGTAACTATCACAAAAGCAGGAACTTATAGTGTAAGTGGAAAAGTTGAAGATGGTCAGATAATAGTAGATGCAGGAGATGAAGATAAGGTATACATTATCTTAAATGGAGTTGATATTAACTGTTCTAATAATGCACCAATATATGTAAAAAATGCTAAAAAAGCAATATTATCTTTAGCAGATGGTACTGAAAATAATATAACTGATGGAGAAACTTATGTGTTTGAAGATGAGACAAGTAATGATCCAAATGCAGCAATATTCAGTAAAGATGATATGACTATAATAGGTAGTGGTAAACTTACAGTAAATGCAAATTTCAACAATGGTATAGCAAGTAATGATGATTTAAAAATTCAAAGTGGTAACATAGTTGTGAATGCTAAAAATAATGGAATAAAAGGTAAGGACTGTATAAATGTAACTGATGGAAATATAACTATAAATTCTGAAGGCGATGGAATGAAAGCTGATAATACAACAGATGAAACTAAAGGTTATGTATATATTGAAGGTGGAAAAATAAATATAACATCAAAGCAAGATGGAATACAAGCAGAAACACAATTACTTGTAGCTGATGGAGATATAACAATAAAAACAGGTGGAGGAAGTGAAAATAGCACTAAGTCAAATCAAGCTCCAGGACAAAGACCTGATGGTATGACAAAAGGAGAAAGACCAACAATGCAAAGTGGTGAAGCACAAGGAGATCCTCCAGCATTACCAGATGGACAAACTCAAAATGGACAACCACCACAACTACCAGAGGGGCAATTACAAGGAGAAAGACCAGAGATGCCGCAAAATATGAAACAGCCACCAAGTAACCAAGATACTAATACAAACTCATCAGATAAAACAGATACAAATACAAGCTCAAATACTGATACTAGTACTAATACATCAACCGATGAAAGTACTAGCATGAAAGCTTTAAAAGCAACAACTAACATAATAATTGACGGAGGTACTTTCAATATAGACTCAGAAGATGATTCAATTCATTCAAATGCCAATGCAACTATTAATGGCGGTACTTTTAAAATAGCTTCTGGAGATGACGGTATACATTCAGATACTCAATTAGATATTAATGGAGGGACAATAAATATATCTAAATCTTATGAAGGTATAGAAAGTACAACAATAAATATAAATAATGGAAATATACATGTTGTATCAAGTGATGATGGAATAAATGCAGCTGGTGGAAATGATGTATCAACAGAAACAGGGATGGCAGGAAATGATAAATTTAGTTCATTAAGTGATGGTTTAATAAATATTACAGGTGGATATGTATATGTAGATGCTAGTGGTGATGGAATAGATGCAAATGGAAATATAAAGATGGCAGGAGGTACTGTATTAGTAAATGGTCCAACTAATAATGGTAACGGAAGTTTAGATTATGATGGAACTTTTGATGTAAGTGGTGGTATATTAGTAGCATCAGGAAGTTCAGGTATGGCACAAACACCTAGTGATTCATCATCTCAAAAAATATTAAATTTAAACTTAACATCACAAGAAGCAAACACTGTATTTAATATTAAATCATCTGATGGAAAAAATATATTAACTTATGCTCCATCAAAGAATTATTCATCAGTAATAGTTTCAACACCTGATATTAAAGATAATACTAAATATACGGTATCGGTAGGTGGAACGGCAAAAGGAGAAGCTAAAGATGGATTATATTCTGATGGAAATTATTCAGGAGGAACTGAGGTAGGAAGTGAAACTACATCAGAAACTATAACAAGTATTACTCAAGAGGGAGCATCAACTAGTACTATAGGCGGTAAAGGTGGACCAGGAGGTTCTGGAATGCAAGGTATTAAACCAGGTAGAGAAGAAGAAACTGAACAAGATACTAATAATGCTAATAGCAATGTGAGTAGTCAATTAACTGAACAATAAGTTTGTATATATTAAGGAACAATATTTTGCTTAAATATTGTTCCTTTTATTTTACTTAATTTTGTATTGAATTTTGTTGTGGGATTTCAACAATAAATGAAGTAAATTCACCAATTTTACTTTTTGCATAAATTTTACCTTTGTGTTGTTTTACAATAGAACTAGCAATTGATAAACCTAAGCCATAACCACCAGTTTCTCTATTTCTAGAACTATCAACTCTATAAAATCTTTCAAAAATTCTTTCTAAATGCTCCTGCGCTATTCCTTCACCAGTATTTCTTATAATCATTTTAACTTTATTTTTATCAGAGAATAATGAAACAGTGATATTACCATTTTTATTAGTGTGCTTTATAGCATTATCCATTATTACACTAAATAGCTTTTTTAGACTTTCCTTATCACCATTTATAAATAAGTTTTTACTTATATTAGTTTCTAATTCTATATTGTTTTCATATAAAACTGCATCAAACATTAAAATCATACTTTCAACTATCTTACTCATATTTATAGGTGATAGAGGTAATTTATTTTCAGCAGTATCCATTTTAGCAAGGGATAGCATCTCACTTATAAGCTCTGACATACGATCAGTTTGAGAGTTTATATAGTTAATCCATTTAGATTGATTTTTAATAGTATCATCAGGATGGCTTAAAATAAGTGAAGTATTAGTTTTTATTATAGATAAAGGTGTTTTTAATTCATGTGAAGCATCAGCAATAAATTGCTTTTGTTTTTTAAAAGTTTCTTTTATTGGAATTATAGATTTATTTGTTAAGTAAATACTAATAAATAGTAATGCTATTAAACTAATAAAACCAATAAGAATCAAATTCTTTAAAAGCTGAAATAGCATATTGTCATACATACTTCTTTCCATAAAAGCAATTTTAACTCCAAATGGACCATTGCCTTTTAGATAAGAATATGTACTACTAGAAATATCTACTTTACCAAAATCTTTACCACTTTTTAATATTTTATCTACAACATTTTGTAAAGTATCATCATTAGTGCTGACTTCGTAGCTTTTAAAATGTTGTTTTATAGTACCGTCACTTGATAACTCTACTACAATATTAACAGAGTGAGGTATAGGCCTTTTTAAATCATGAATTAAAGCATTTAAATTACCATTAATTTCTCTATTTATGCTATTACTTGTTATAATAAATATAACACCAAATATAGCTACAAAAACTGTAGTAAGTAGGGCCATATTTATGGATATAAGTCTTAATTTTAATTTATCAAACATAAATATTACTCCAATCTATAACCAACTCGTCTTATTGTAGTTATTTTTACATTTGATTCAACATAAGCTAGTTTTTTTCTTAAAAATGAAATATAAACTTCAATGTTATTATAGTCAATATCAGAATCAAATCCCCAAAGTTTAGTTATTAAATCATCTTTACTAACAACTAATTTTGGTCTTTGCATAAAATATTTTAATATATCAAACTCTTTTTGTGTAAGAGTTATAGAGTTATCATTAACCTCCATCTCATAAGTAGATAAATTTAATCTTATATCTGAAAATTCTAATACATTTTCATTAATAAAATCTCCACTTCTTCTAGTTAAGGCTCTTAATCTAGCCAGTAGTTCATCTATAGAAAATGGTTTAGGTAAGTAGTCATCTGCACCAGAGTCTAGTCCTAAAATTTTATCTTCAACACTACTTTTAGCGGTAAGTAATATAACTGGAGTAGATATCTTTCTTTTTCTTATCATTTTAAGTATTTCAATTCCATTTAGCTTAGGTAACATTATATCTAAAATTATTACATCATAAACACCTGTTAAAGCATATTCAAGACCTTCATCACCATTGTATACGGCATCTACAGTGTATTTATTTTTTATAAGTATTTGTTGCAAAGCTTCAGAAAGCTGCTTTTCATCTTCTACTAATAATATTCTCATAATTAATCTCCTTTTAAATGACTTATCTTATTATGTGCTAGTAATTAAAATTTAACATAGAAACCTTAAATTAAAGTTAAATAAACATAAAAAAATCCCTTAAATTTAAGGGATTAAATAAAAAATTAATTGTAAGCTTTATCTTCAAATCCAGCCATAGTAAGACTTATATTTAAATTTCCATTTCTACATCTTA
>CAJFPU010000114.1 GCA_904418825.1 uncultured Romboutsia sp.
TTAGAAAAAAGACCTATAGTTACAGCATTTACAGCAACTGCTAGTAATGAAGTTAGAGAAGATATTATAAGAATACTTAATTTACATAGTCCAGCTGTTTATATAACTGGATTTGATAGAGAAAATTTATCTATAAATATAGTTAAATCTTCATCTAAAAATAAATATATATTAGATTATATAGAAAATCATAAAAATGAAAGTGGAATAATATATGCTTCAACTAGAAAAGAAGTAGAAAATATATATGAAGGATTACTAAAAAGAAATTATTCAGTAGCAAAATATCATGCAGGTCTTTCAAATGATGCAAGACACGAATATCAAGAAAAGTTTATAAATGATGATATAAAAATAATGGTAGCTACAAATGCATTTGGTATGGGAATAGATAAGCCAAATATTAGATGGGTACTTCATTATAATATGCCACAAAGTATAGAAAATTATTACCAAGAGATAGGTAGAGCAGGAAGAGATGGGGAAGATAGTGAGTGTGTATTATTATTTTCACCAGGAGATATTCACACTCAAAAGTATTTAGTTGAAGTTGGAATTGAAAATCCTGAAAGAAAAAGAGTCCAATATAAAAAACTTCAACAAATGGTTGATTTAGTTTACTCAAATACTTGTTATAGAAAAAGTATATTAAACTATTTTGGAGAACACTTCTTAGAAGAATGTAATAATTGTAGTAACTGCTTAAATGACGGTGAAGTAGTAGATAAAACATTAGATGCTCAAAAGGTTATATCTTGTATTGCTAGAATGAAAAGAAGCTTTGGTGCTACTATGATAATAGATGTACTTCGAGGTTCTAAAAATAAAAAGGTATTAGACCTTGGTTTTGATACGTTAACAACTTATGGGATTATGAAAAATTATTCTAATGAAGATTTAAAAACTTTTATAAATACATTAGTATCACATGGTTTCTTAGATGTGGTAGAAAACATAGGAGTAAGAGGAAGTTTTCCTACTATAAAATTAAATGAACAATCCTTAAAAGTAATAAGACAAGAAATTAAAGTTGAGTTTAAAGAAGATAAAGTTACAAAATCAAGATATGTTGAAAATGAGCTATATGAAATGTTAGTTTCTTTAAGAAGTGAAATTGCTAAAGAAGAAGGGGTAGCACCATATATGGTATTTGGAGATGCAACTTTAAAAAATATGGCAAGTTCTTATGCAACAAATAAAGAAGAAATGCTTAATATATCTGGAGTTGGACAAATTAAATACGAAAAGTATGGTAATAGATTTGAAGATATAATTGAAAAATATATAGAAGAAAAAAATATAGATAAATCTAAATTAAATAAGGTGTCGGAAAAATCGACGGGGTTAAATAGTGAGTACTTTAATGTAACTACTGATAAAAAATTATATGAAAAACTTAGAGAGTATAGACTTAGTGTATCAAAATTAGAAGGAGTACTTCCATATATGATACTAGGAAGTAATACTTTAAAAGAGATAAGTGGAAGATATCCATTAGATGAAGAACAATTAAAAGATATTGGGGGTATAGGTCCTGTTAAGATAAATAAATATGGAGAAGATATTATAAATATAGTTAAAGAATATATAAAAGAAAATAATATAACTCCTAAATGGGAAGAGAAAAAAAGATTAAAGTTAGTAATAGACGGAGACAACAGAAAAAATGATGAAATAGCTCTTGATTTATTAAATCAAAATAAACATATAAATGATGTAGCAGATGAATTAGAAGTGTCAGTATCTACAGTACTTGGATATGTTTATGATTATATAAAGCTTGGAAATAGTATAAACTTTGATATAGATTTAAAGTGTATGTATACTGATAGTGAAAAAGAAATGATACTAGATGCAATAAATCGATTTGGTGATGAAAAGGTAAGTGTTATTAAAAAGGTAATGCCAGATTATGTTAAATATGAAAGTATAAGGGCTGTTATACTTGAAAGATACTTAAATAATTAAAATTTATATACCCCCTCATGTTTTGTGAGTGGGGGACTTATATTATAAAATAAAATTTTACTTGAATTAGGAAAACGTTGACTTTACTTATAGCTAATGATACTATTGTATTGAAGTAAAGATATAGTGTTTTTATAAATAAATTTTACTAAAAACACTAGTAAAATCCATTTTTTTAATTAATTTTAATAAGAATCATATAAAAGTACAGCGCTTGAAAAATTCTAAGCTTAAATAAATGTTCATATGTAAATAATCATATGAACATTTTTATAAAGGGGAAAGGGAGATAGCTTATGAAATTTAAATATGAAAAACCACAAAATGGATATCCAGAATGGAACAACAATCCACAAATAATATCCTTAAATATGAATAAACCTCATAATGATTTTGTAAATTATGAAACTAAAGAAGAAGCAATAGAAGGAATAAAAGAAAATTCCTCAAGATACATATCACTAAATGGTAAATGGAAATTTAATTTCTGTAAAGATATAAAAAGCATACCAGAAGATTTTTATAAAATAGATTATAAGAATGAATCATGGGATGAAATAGACGTTCCATCAAATTGGCAAATAAAAGGTTATGGAATACCTCAATATACAAATCTTATATATCCATGGACAGGAAGAGAAGATATAAAACCACCATTTGCACCAGTTAAAATAAATGAAGTAGGATGTTATGTAAAATATATTGACATAACTAAAGAACAATTAAATAAAAAAGTATTAATTAACTTTCAAGGTGTAGAGTCATGTTTTTACTTATATGTAAATGGAGAAATAGTAGGATTTAGTAAAGATTCATTTTCTCCATCTGAATTTGACATAACTGACTATTTAATAGAAGGTAAAAATAAAATAGGTGTAAAAGTATACAGATGGTGTGATGCGAGTTGGCTAGAAGATCAAGATTTCTGGAGACTAAGTGGTATATTTAGAGATGTATACTTAGAAATAAAAAACAATACTCATATAGTAGATTTTAGAGTAGATTCAAATCTTACAGATGATTATAGAGATGGGACTTTTAGTAGTAAGATAAAAGTAGTTGGGATAGGTAATTATAATATAAATTTAGAAATCTATGATAAAGACAATATAATATATTCTAATAAAAAAGAATTTAATGTAGATGGCGAAATAGATATAAATTTTCAAACTATAATAGATAATCCAAGAAAATGGAGTGCAGAACAACCAAACTTATATAAAGTAATAATAAGTTTAGAAAATGAAAATGGAAAAATAACAGAGTATGTAAGCTGTGATACAGGATTTAGAAGATTTGAAATAAAAGAAAATATAATGTATATAAATGGAAAACGTATATTATTTAATGGTGTAAATAGACATGAATTTGATAGTGAAATGGGAAGAGCTATAAATAAAGAAATAATGGAAAAAGATATAAAGATAATGAAACAGTTTAATGTTAATGCTTTAAGAACTTCTCATTATCCAAACAATCCATATATGTATGATTTATGTGATAGATATGGATTATATGTAATAGATGAAGTAAACTTAGAAACTCATGGAACTTGGAACTATGGACAAAAAGAAGAAGAGAATGCTCTTCCAGGAAGTAAACCAGAATGGACGGATGCTGTATTATCAAGATGTAAGTCTATGTTTGAAAGAGATAAAAATCATCCTTGTATAATAATATGGTCATTAGGAAATGAATCTTTTGGAGGAGAAAATTTCAGAAAAATGTATAGATTCTTTAAAGATAATGACAAGTCTAGAATAGTACATTATGAAGGAATTTTCCATCATAGAATGTATGAAGATGTATCAGACATAGAAAGTCAAATGTATACAAGACCTTGGCAAATAGAAGAATATGCAAAAAATAATCCTAAAAAGCCTCACATAATGTGTGAATATACACATTCTATGGGAAATTCAAATGGTAATCTAGATGCATACTATAAATTATTTAGAACATATGATGTGCTACAAGGTGGATTTGTATGGGATTTTAAAGATCAAGCAATACTTAAAAAAGAAGGAGATATAAGCTACTTAGCATATGGAGGAGATTTTGGAGATTTCCCTAATGATTATGATTTTAGTGGAAATGGATTAGTATTTGCAAATGGAGAAGTAACACCTAAATTTTATGAAATTAAATACTGGTATGCAGATATATTATTTGAAGATATAAAAGAAGGTTTAGTTAAAATAAAAAATGATTACTTATTTAATAATTTAAATAGATATGATATATTCATAACTACAACTAAAAATGGTGAATTTATAGATGAAAAATGTGTAACTTTAGATTTAGAACCAGGGCAAACTTGTCAGCTAGAATATGATGTAGTACAAAAAAGATATAAAGATGAAGAATATATAGTAACATTTACAGTTAAAGAAAAGAATGAAACAATGTATGCACCAAAAGGTCATGAAATAAAACATCACCAAGTTGTATTAAAACCTAATGCATTAAAAATAGAAAAAGAAGAAAATGCTAATACAGTTAATATAGATGAAGAAGATAAATTAATAACTTTATCTACAGAAAAAGTAAAAGTATCATTATCAAAAGAAAGTGGTCTTTTATGTGAGTATATTGTAAATAACAAGAATATATTAAAAGAAGAATTAAAACCATATTTTTGGAGATCAAGTACTAATAATGATAGAGGATTTAAAAATGAAATAAATGCAGTTAGTTGGAGAAATCCAGAGATGAATTTAGTAAATATTAAAATAGAAAACTATAGTAAATTAGTCAATTTAATAGTGGATGTAGAACTAGATAATGGTAGCACAGTAACGTATATATATTCATTAGATAATAATTCTAAATTTAAAGTACAACAGATATTAAATCCAAATAGAGATTTATCTATAATACCTGCAATAAGTGATATGTTTATGCTTAAAGAAGAGTTTAAATATATAACTTATTATGGTAGAGGTGAAATAGAAAATTATTGGGATAAATATAAGAGTGCTAAGATTGGATTATACAATGATATAGTAAGTGATGAAATGGTAAATTATCTTCAACCTCAAGAAAATGGAGCTAAAACAGATGTAAGATATTTAGAAATAAAAAATGAAAATGGAGAAGGTATAAAAATAAGTGGAGTTCCAACATTTGAGTTTAATATATCTAAATATCATCCAGAAGATGTAGAAGTAGCGGACCATTTTTATAAATTAAAGCCATTAAATAAAATAGTATTAAGAATAATATATAAGCAAATGGGAATAGGAGGAGACGATAGCTGGCAGGCACTACCTCATCCAGAGTATATTTTAAATCCTAATAAAATATATACTTTAACATATGAAATAAAACCAATATAAATAATTACAAAATTAAGCATATCCTTTTGATTATTGAGGATATGCTTTTTATTTACAATAAGTATTAATAAGATGATATAATATTACTTATTATTAAATTTAAGGAGATTACAATGGGAAAAAGAACTAAAGTAAAACTAATAATAAGAAGTATAATCTTAGTTATAACTTTATTTTTAACAATTACAAATGTAAACTTAATTAATAAGATAATGAGTTTTAATATAATAGAAAATATAAAAATACATCATTTATTATGGATATATTTAATGTATGAGATGATTATAGTACTTATACCGAAGTTCAATAATTATAGCTATAGTGGAAAAATATTTAAAAGACATTTTAGAGAAGCTGAAATTTACAATAAAGATAAACTAGATAAATTCACACAAAAAAACACTAAAAGGGCTATAAATGCTTTTATATTTTGGATAATACTAAATTCTATAATAGGATAT
>CAJFPU010000115.1 GCA_904418825.1 uncultured Romboutsia sp.
TAATACTATACCCATTACCATTTCACCATCCTTTTAATTATATTATAATAGTTTTGTATGAATATATCATGAATTTTATATGAAATTAAAATAATTAAATTTTTATAAAAAATTCGCTTCGCTCATGGCGTCAACGACTTCGTCCGTTGCTTAAAATATTTTTTACGCCCACATTCAATACATTGGTATAACTATATTTTTCAATTTTATACACAAGTATTGAAGTAATATAATTTCTTTAAGCGTAAAAAAACACCTTATAATGAGCTTTTATATTGCTCTTATAAGGTGTTTTTTAATTAATCATTAATTATTAATTATTCTGCTTAATAATACTATTGCTTCTGCTCTTGTTGTATTTGACTTTGGTTCTAAAGTATTTTCTGTTTTTCCTATCATATATCCTTGCTCTAGTACTGCTTCTATTGCATCCTTTGCCCATGAAGATACATCATCTTTATCTTTGTATTTATTAAGTTTATCATAATTTTTATCTGATATATTTTTATAATTTGCTATCATTTTAGCAGCTTCTTCTCTAGTTAATTTATCATTTGGATTGAATTTTGTTTCTGATTTACCTATACATACTCCATTAGTCACAGCTATATCTATTTCTGTTTTTGCCCAATGGTTTTTAGTATCATCAAATACTTTTCCACTAGTAGTAGTTAATCCAAATACTTTATTAAATATTTTAACAAACTCAGCTCTAGTTATACCATCATTAGGTCTGAATGTACCATCTTCATATCCATTTATATATCCTTTGTTAGCAAATAATTTTATTTCATTGCTAGCCCAATGTCCATTTATATCATTGAAAGTTATAGGATTTTGAGTTGGTGGAACTGAAGTTTCAGGTTTTTCTGAGTCTTCTGGTTTTTCTACGTTTTCAATAACTTTTATTTCATCTGTATCTCTTACTCTTAATCTCTTACTGAATTCTTCTCCATCTTCTGATGCCATACCTACTATAGATACTTCATCTCCAACTTTTATGTTATCTTGCCATTTAACAAGCTCTCCACCTAAAGAAGAACTTCCTATATATCCTTCAACATAAGCTCTAGCTTCTCCAGAACCATCATTTACAAATATATTTTGACCTTCTATTCTTGTAATTTTACCTTGTATTTCTACTAATAAACCTTCATTAGATTCTAACATTGAATCTTTAGTTGATAATTTAGTAGGTGCTATTGGATTTATACTTTCATCTATTATTTTTACATCCGTAAATTCATTTGATAAAGTAAGCTCTGTATCTCCTAAGTAGTCATCTACAGTTCCTTCTACTCTAACTTTTTGTCCTACTTTTATAGGCGTTTCAGATATACCAAATATTGTTATTCCACCTGTTTCATCTTGTACATACATACAATCAAAGAACGCATTACCTTTAGCTGCTGCTCCAGTTGCTACAGTTACTGTACCTTCTATTGCAAATGTTTCTCCAAAATTATCTGGTTTATTATCACCATCTTCATCTTTTCTAACTTCTGCTATTTTAGTTATTGGTAATTCTGGCTTTGGAGCTAATTGCTTAACTATATTCTTTACTATATCATCATTTGAATATTGTGAACTTCCAACCTCAAAGTCTGAGAAGAATGTAGTTCCTCCAACTATTACTTTTGATCCACTAGATAAAGTTTCCATAGCTAAAGCTATCGTATCTCCTTTAGCTATATTTGCTGAATCACCTTTTTTATCAGCATCAGAACTATAAGTTGTTTCATGTCCTCTTACTAATATTTCTATATTTTCATCTTTTTCATCTGCTAATACACCACATCCACTATAGAAACTATATTCTTCATCAGTATTTATACCTTCTAATAATGAACTATTTGTATTATATCTGTTAAAGTATAATCTGTAATTTTGGTTTTTATAGTTTTCATCATCTACTAATTGATTGTCATCAAGTCTTAAATTTGCACCTATTACTTCTAATATAGAGTTTCCTTGTACTGAGTTTTGGTATTCATCAACTCCATCTCCATAGTCAGCTTTAGATGTTATAATTAAATTTCCACCCTTTTCTGTGAATCTTTTTATAACTTGAAGCTCTTCTTTACTATATTTTTGTGGAGCTAAATCTGCATTATTTTTATCTGTTGTACTTTGTGGATCACTTATAATTAATAAAGATACTCCTTTTAATAATTCATCAGTTAATACTTCTTTATTTATGTATGCTTTAGATCCATTTGCAATCGCTATATTTGAAATTTCACTAACTTTATCAAAATACTTACCACTTACATAATCATTTTGCTTACTTCCATCTATAAGTATTTTTGAAACTTGAGATTCATTTTTTACTACAAATGAAACTTTTTCACTTACAGTTATATCTATACCATTTACAGTCATTGTAACTTTAGCTAATATATTATATTTACCTGATTTTTCTGGTATATACTTAAAGTTTAATGTATGTTCAGTTGTTCCTGCTATTGTTCCTATTTCTTCTTCAGATATTTTATTATTTTCATCATTTAAGAAGTACTCTACTTTTACATCAGTAGCATCAACATTTTCATTATTGTATATCTTAGTAGTTAAATTTACTTCCTCACCAACTAAAGCCATAGCTTTATCTGATTCCATAGAATTTATTCCTACTTTAGTTATTTCACCTACCCAAATTGGTGCAGTTACTGCTTTTTGACCATCTGCTTGAGTTACTTGAACAAAATAATATGAATAATCAGATGGTAATGTAAATTGTAGTCTTCCATCTTCTGGCAATGTAGTAAACTCTTTTATAGATTTTCCACCATTAACTATTATTTCTACTTTAGATATTTTGTCTGATGCATCTGGGTCATTTATTGTTATATCAAAATCTAAAGTATCTACTTCATCTAATATAGATCCCATTGTATTTCCATTTATTTTATAAATTATTTCTAAGTTTTCATCTTCTGTAGAATATACACTTCTATCTCTCATAGCTTGATATATATTTTCTCTTGTTAATTCAGATGTTTGTATAACAGTTCTTGTTGTATTGGCATCTCCCCATTTACCTTTATGGTTATCTTGTCCATTAGTTGGAGCTATATGCCATCCCTTATCTAAAGCTTCTATATATTTATCATATGATGGGAAGTAATTATTACTTCCAACTTCTCCATCTGAGTTTCCAACTTCTATTAATGTTACAAGTTCATCTATTTCCTCATCATAATGAGCAAATCCTTCAAAGTCTCCAAATAAATCTCCAGGATGATTAAACATAGATATAGATTGTTTTTGAGTTTTTAATGCTTCATAATAGTTTTTTAATTTCATTGCTGAATTATTTCTAGTTTCAAATCCAGGTGTATTATATGTATTCATATGTCCATATCCACCAGTAGATGCTGACCAACTCATTTCATATCCATACATTGCAACGAATTTACCATCTTCATTCTTTTCATCTGAAGTTTTTTGTGCTAATTTCCACTCTTCACTGGCAGAACCATCTGCTATGTTAGCACTTGTATCATTATCAAACCAGTTTGAATGGTCTGTAACTGCTAAGAAGTCAACCTTAGCCTCATCTCTTGCATAATCATATGCTTCATCGATTTCGCCTTGCCCATCTGAAAGATTAGTATGTGAATGTATTTGTCCATAATATGTATTTATCTCTTGCTCCCCTACATAAAATGCCCATTCTTTTACTGTTTCATTTTTTTGTTCAGAGCTATCTTGTAATACTAATATAACACTGTGACGCCCTTCTTCTAAGTTAGCTTCTGGAGTATATCTTATAGAGTTTTCTGATTTTGTTACATTTGAAGTTATCTCTTCTCCATCTAAAATTAATTTTATTGAATCAACATTAACACCTGTTTCATCACTAAAATCTGCACCTATTTCAGGTTTTAAGTTATCCCCTGTATTATAATTATTTGTTGGGTATACTTTTGATATAGTAGGCCCATCTACATCTATATTTGTTATTTTTATTGTATATGGTTTTGATGAATCTTCTGATAAAGTTGTTGTATTGCTTCCATCACTTATAACTACATAATACTCAAATCCATCTGTACTTAATTTATCCTTTGATATTTTAGTAGTATATGCGCCATCTATTTTAGATAATAATATTTCCTTATATTCTGCATCTCCTGTATTTCTATAATAAAGGATTACCGACTCTACTTTTCTATCATCATTTGCCTTAACACTTATTTCAAGGTCATCACTTATATTGTGTGTCTCTACTTTATTTAATATCTCTCCAGTTGGAGCAACACTATCTGCGCCATGAACTGCATCCATTAAATGTGTTCCTAATTTATCTATTGTATCTTTATTATGAGCTTCCCATTCAATAGAAGGATCAAAATCATCATTAGGATTTGTATCACCTTGTACAATTGATGGTTTTCTAACTAATGTCATATCCATAGTAGATACTCCATTAGATGTCCAAGCTCCACTAGATGGTCTTTCTCCTATTTTACCTATAGAATCTATTATTTCATCATTATTCTTAAGAACTATAGCATCATCTCCATTGAAATTTGTTACTGATGACGTTATAGTTGCTTTATCTTTTATAGATTGGTTTGCACTTGCATGTGATAATACATATGTTTTGTCATGTTCAAGTGTTCCTTCTAATTTTTGAATTTGACTTGGTGCAGTTTTCCCATTATCATATAGTTCTACTGTATAATTGCTTAAATCTATTGATTCTCCCGTACCATTGTATATTTCAATAGCCTTATTATTACTAGACCCTTCTAAATATTCTGATATTATAAGATCTTTAACCTTTACTTGTGATTCAGTTTTTTCTAATGCAAATAACGGTTGCACATTTTGAGTTGCCATAGTTGCTACCATAGCAAATGCTGCTATTTTTTTAGTATCTTTCTTTTTCATATATCCTCCCTAAATTTCCATATTATAATACCTAATTGTAAATGAAATATACTTTAATTACTATTTTTTAATAATAAAGCAATTTTTTCTAATTATATCATACTAATAAACACAAAAAAAGACATATTCATTTAAAAAATATATCTTTTTTATCGAATTAGTATATCATTTTTCTTATTTATTCGACATTTAATCTCTTTGTTCAAATATACGTTATAATATTTTTTTATTTTTTTATTTTTACAAAATCCTTAATAAGTAGCCAAATCAACTAAATATAAATTATAATTTAATCTTTCTTTTTTCTTTCTAGCATACTTTCATTTAGTAATTCATCTTATATTTTTCCATTTATACTAAATAAGTCTAAGTCTTGTAAATTACTTAATGTTCTTCAAAATAAATTGATGTTGCTATGGTATCTATTTACTTATCTATACTATCTTTACCAAATACTTGAGGTCCAATTATTTTTATCTGCTATTAATTTTATATTCTTAAAAGATTCTATATTTCACTCTAGCTACAGAGAGCTTTATAACTTCTTAATTAATCTATAAAATATTTATAAAGAGCTTTATATTAATAATAACTTAATATTTTAAAAATATATTGAAACAATCCTGTAAAAATGCTAAATTAAATATAATAGAATATTTTTAGGGAGAGTGATGGAAAATGGACCATAGTCCTTTGGATGGACATAACTTAACAACCATCACTTA
>CAJFPU010000116.1 GCA_904418825.1 uncultured Romboutsia sp.
GATAATGCAATTAAGATGTTTGAATATCTTAAAATACCAAAAGAAGAGTACACTATAAATATAATAACAATGTGGAGTATAGTTCAGGGTATGTCATCTCTTATTGCTAATAAAAATATAGTAACTGACTGTGATTATGAAAGTATAATAGAAAATATACTCAAAAACAAATTAAAGTTCGATTAATAATATATAAAAATAAATAAAATACGGGGTCGTGAAATCCGACCCCGTATTTTATTACTTTACTCTCCAAAGTACTTTTCAATTAAATCATATTTATCTTTATTTTCTACGTTCATATTTATATATTCTACATTTTCAATACCACAAACTCCTAATGTACCTTTTACTACAACAGTTTCTATAGGGTTATTTAATTCTTCTGTTAAATATCCACTATTAGATTCTGATGTAGATATAACTAATCCTGATTTGATATTGTTTAAAAGACCTTTAGGTTTGTTGTTTTCTTCTGTAAAAGCAAATTCTTTTAAAAATACTTTGTCAAAGAAACCTTTAAGTATTGCTGGTACATTGTTAAACCATAGTGGGAATACTAATATTATTTCATCACTTTCTTTTAAGTGTTTTTGGTATTTTTTTACTAGTTCATCATCTGTTTCGCCTTTAGTGTAAAGTTGTTCTTGTTCTTTTGTCATTACTGGATTGAAATTGTCTTTGTATAGGTCAATTACTTCATATTGTACTTTATTTTGAGTAAGTATATCTATTAATTTATTTACTATTTCTTTTGAGAAAGATTTTTCGTTGTTAGTTGCTAGTATTATTGTAGATTTCATAATTATACCTCTTTTATTATTTGTATTTATTCCACTATATTTTATCCATTGAGGTATATATTATTATGTATTTTTATCAATTTTTATTTTATGTATAATTTATTATCTTTTCAAGTTGCTTTCTGTTATGCAAGTTCCTTTTGCAATTTATTCTGTGTGTCTTTTGCTTGTCTTATTTCTAAATTGCTCATTTTTTCATTTGCTATATTTCATATTATAAAATTATATTTTTTAATCCTAGCCTTTACAAATATAACCCTATTTCATATAATAATACTGACAGGACTCACTACGCATAGGGCAAGTTTTCTTGTACTGCGAAATAAGTGTGAGGCATTAAATTTTTTGAGAAACAACGATTTTTATATAAAAGACTAGATAATTTCTAGTCTTTTTTACTTTCTAAAATTGTATTTATCAAAAAAATATACGATATTATATCATTATTTATATTTACCTTTAAAACCATTCATTACATTCTTATTAAGTGCTTTTTCATAATATTATATATATTTCTATTTTAATAAATTTACCAAAATTTGTCGTATATCTCAAAATAATATATAATAAAATCATCACAAAAAATTTATAATAGAAAGGAATCTTAATATGGATAATCAAAACTTAAATTCTTTTTCACAAGATTTATTTAATAGAAAATGTATAGCCGAGAATTTAACTAAAATAATAGAATCTAAAAATAAACCAATGGTTATTTCTTTAGATTCTGATTGGGGAACAGGTAAAACAACTTTTGTAACAATGTGGAAAGATTTATTAGATAATGATTCTAACTATAATTCAAAATTTAACACACTCTACTTCAATGCATGGGAGCATGATTATATAAAAGACCCTTTACTTGCAATTTTCTCAGAAATAGAAATTCAAATAAAAGAGGATGACCCTTTACTCAAGCAACAGTTTGATAAAGTTAAAAGTAAATTTTCACCATATTTAAAACTTGGTGCTACAACTATTTTCAAAATGCTAACTCGTGGAGCATTGGATTTAGATAAAATTGATTTAGGTGAAACTAATGAAGATGAATTAATTTCATTAGCTGAAAAGCTTGGAGATTTAGCTATTCAAGAAGTTTCAGCTAGTAAAAATATACGTTCTGAATTAAAAAAAGAAATGAGCAAATACCAAGAATCTAGTTGTAAAAAAATAATCTTCTTTATAGATGAACTAGATAGATGTAGACCTAGTTTTGCAATAGAGTTATTAGAGGTTATTAAGCATTTGTTTGATATAGATAATTTTATATTTATAATATCTATTGATAAAGAACAGTTATCTCATTCTGTATCAACTATATATGGTCAAAATATGGATACTGTAGGATATTTAAGAAGATTCTTTGATTTAGATTATAAATTGCCTAAAATTGATACTAAAAAATATATAGATATAAAAAATTCAATTATTTTTAAAGATTATACTAATACTGGCTACTTAGAAGTATTTTTAAAAGAGTTATTTAAAATTGAAAATTTTTCTCTAAGAGACATAGATAAAGCTTATTATTATATAGAATTATTATTGCCATTAATTAATGAATTTAATGACCATGGTACAAAATTTAATACAACCTATATTATGATAATTAGTTATATCTATTCCGTTCTTATAATGGCTAAAATAAAAAAACCTATTATATATAAGCAAATAATAAATAGTAATTATAAGTTAGATGAAATTTTGAACCATTTTACTACACCTAATTTTTTAGATTACAGAAATAATATAGTTAATTATCATCCAGAGCCACTTCAATTTATTGTAAATAACTTATTGAAAAAATATCTAGAGATAAACTTAATCGTAGATAGTTCAAAAAATTTATATGATTTAAATCCTGAGAATTTTATGGTTGGTTTAAAAGAAAAGGATGGTTCTTATGTTTATAACGCTAAATTTAGTCTATTAGAATTATTTAAAGAACCTAGATTAAATATCCAATCTAAACTGGAATTTATTGAAGGATTTTAATAAAAATAAGCACTTACTAAACGTAAGTGCTTTACTCTAAACAAACATTTGTTGCAATAATCCCTTTTTATATTGTTTTAAAGAATCTAACTTCTCTTGCTCTTTTTCTATTTTAATATCTATACTATAAAGTATATTAGCTATTTTTCTTTGCTCATCTAATACTGGAACTTTTATTTTAAAATTCTCTATAAAATCCTTAGCTACATGAGGAACTCCAGAACCTTCTCTCCATGCAAGTTGAATTTTATCTAAGTTATACATTAATTGTTGATGTATAAATCTATTACAATTATACTTATCTAAAGTTATCGCAACAAAAGTAGAACCTAATACTCCTGTAAACCCTGTATACATTTTTCCAGCTTGAGAACCATCCCATAAAATTAATATATCTTCTTCATTTACATCTATTTCATTTTCAACATACAAAGGTTCTGAACTATTTTCCATATATTCATTATTTAAAAGTATGTTTCCACTTTCAGCATATATTGCATTTTTACCTTTTTTCTTTTTACTAACTATACTTTCAAGCTTCTTCTCTTCCCACTCAGGATAATCTCTACCCTCATCATCTTTAAACCTTAACTCCCTGCTAAAAATCTTTTGCATCATACCTTTCTTGTAATCCTTAAGAACCTCAACTTTTTCACTTTGAAGAGAAATCTTCTCATCAATTAAAGAAAAGAAAGATGCTATTTTTTCTTGTTCTTCTAATTCTGGTTTAATTATATTGAACTCTTTCATTTCTGATGCTAGTATATGCTTTATTGTATTACCTGTTATTAGCTTATATATTCTTCTTTGACCTATATCTGAATTTATATAATATGAACAATAAGTTGAGTTTATATTATTATTAGGTGTCATTACAATTAGTGCGTGACAATTAGCATTTTCAAATTCTTCGGTTACAACAGCACATTCACCTGCATGTCCTGATTGAACCATTAATATGTCACCTTTTTTTAATATAGACTTTTCATTTTTCTTGTGAAATTCTTCATTTATATAAACTATTTTTCTTTTATCAATTTTGTTTTTTCTTATATTATTACTTTGTAAATACGGAATTCCTTCTTCTACGTAATAAGGTGTTGCAGTTCCTACAAAACCATTTCTTACATGAGGAAAAACTTTATCAACTTTTATACTTTCCCAATCTCCACTAAACTCCTTAAATCTAAGCTTCGGTGTCTTACTCATAATTCTCACCTCCCCTTATAATCCAAGCTCTCTTAAATAAACAGCTAACTCGTCATCTAACTTAGCTATCTCTTTATCAATACTAGCAATTCTTTCACTAACAGCTACTAAATCTATCGGCTCTTCTTCCTCAAAAGTATCAACATATCTTGGTATATTTAAGTTGTAGTCATTTTCTTTTATCTCATCCATACTAGCAACATATGAATACTTATCAATAACTTCTCTATTAATATAAGTATTAACTATCTTTTCAACATTAGCATCAGTTAAGTTATTTTGATTTTTACCTTTTTCAAACTCATTAGATGCATCTATAAATAGTATATCATTATTTTCTCTATTCTTTTTAAACACTAAAATAACTGTTGGTATACTTGTTCCAAAGAATATATTTGCTGGAAGTCCTATAACAGCATCTAAAAAGTTTTTCTCTATTAAATGCTTTCTTATAACTCCCTCACTTGCACCTCTAAATAATACACCATGAGGAAGTACAACTGCCATTGTTCCATTGTCATCTAATTGATGTATCATATGTTGTATAAATGCAAAGTCTGCCTTACTCTTTGGAGCAAGTTTTCCATATGCACTAAATCTTTCAT
The DNA here is from genome assembly GCA_904418825.1 of uncultured Romboutsia sp. Taxonomy (GTDB): domain Bacteria; phylum Bacillota; class Clostridia; order Peptostreptococcales; family Peptostreptococcaceae; genus Romboutsia. The sequence continues at coordinate 4,613 of CAJFPU010000116.1, forward strand.
CATCTAAAAACTTAGCATCAGCACTCCAGTTTGCAGAGTATGGAGGGTTTGCAACTATTGCTTCAAATTTCATTCCAAAATGCCCAGGATTTTCTAATGTGTTATCATTTTTTATATCAAAGTTTGTATAGTCTATATCATGAAGTAACATATTCATACGAGCTAAGTTGTAAGTTGTTGATGTAAGTTCTTGTCCGTAGAACTTTCTAACTTTAGCTTCTTTTGAAACACGAAGTAGTAGAGAACCCGAACCACAAGTTGGGTCATATACATTTTTTAAGTTTTCTTTATTAACTGTTACTATTTTTGCAAGTATTTTACTTACTTGTTGTGGTGTATAGAATTCTCCTGCTTTTTTACCTGCATTTGCAGCAAATTGAGATATTAAATATTCATAAGCATCTCCAAGTACATCTATTTCACTATCTTCGTGTGAAAAGTCTATTTCAGAAATGTTACCCATTACTTTAGCTATAAGGCTTGAACGGCTTTTTACGTCTTTTCCTAATTTTGTTGATTTTAAGTCCATATCATCAAATAAGTGGTCAAAGTCTTCTTGGCTATCGTTTCCTATTGTAGATTCTGTTATAGCATTTATTGCACCTTGTAACATTTCTATGTCAAAGTTTCCATCTTCTATTGCTTTAAGTAATGAAGAGAATAAGTATTTTGGCTCTATAAAGTATCCTAATTGTTCTATTAACTCTTCTTGTAAGCCTTCTTTATATTCTTCATCTTCATAGGCTTCATTGTAGCTTATTTCATCTTCACTTAATAAGTCATTTGCTCTATTTTCAACTTTTTCACTAAGATATCTATAAAATATTAATCCTAGTATGTAGTTTTTAAATTCATTGGCTTCCATATTTCCTCTTAAGTCATTTGCTATTGCCCATAACTTTGTGTGAAGCTCTCTTTGTTGTTCTTGTTGTTTTTCACTTGTTTGCAT
>CAJFPU010000117.1 GCA_904418825.1 uncultured Romboutsia sp.
TCTAGGTAAAACTATACAAACAATAGCTTTTTTATTATCTAATAAAGATAAAAAAAGCATAGTAATAACACCAACAGCCCTTATATACAATTGGAAAAATGAATTAGAAAAATTTGCTCCAACATTAAAAGTTGGACTTTTACATGCAGCAAAAAGTGAAAGAGAAAAGATATTAGATAATATAGATAACTACGATGTTATACTAACTACTTATACAACTTATAAAAATGATATAGATAAATATAAAAATATAAGCTTTGATTATTGTATTATAGATGAAGCTCAAAACATTAAAAATCCATACGCAATTATTACAAAGGCTATAAAAAATGTAAATGCTAAAGTTAAATTTGCATTAACTGGAACACCTATAGAAAATAACTTAATGGAACTTTGGTCAATATTTGATTTTATAATGCCAGGATACTTATATAATAAATCAAAGTTTAAAAGTATATTTATAAATAATGATAAAAATATTATAGAGCTTAAAAATCTTATAAAACCATTTATATTAAGAAGAACTAAAAAAGAAGTTATAACAGAATTACCAGATAAAATAGAGCAAAAAATTATAATAGACTTAGAAAAAGAACATAAAAGAGCATATAAAGGATATGTAAACCTTATAACTAGAAAAATAAAAGAAAATAATCAAGACAATATAACTGTATTTTCATATTTAACAAAATTAAGACAACTATGTTTATCACCAGAACTTATGGTTAAAAACTACCAAGGTAAAAACTCTAAGTTAGATGTTTTAATTAACATTATAAATGATTCAAGTGATGAGAAAATATTAGTATTCTCTCAATTTACAAAAGTACTAGAAGTTATAGGTAAAAGATTAAATGAAGAAAATATATCGTATAGCTATTTAGATGGTAAAACTAGTGCAAAGGATAGAGTAAAGCTAGTAGAAGAATTTAATACAAATAATAATAAAGTATTCTTAATATCTTTAAAAGCTGGAGGAACAGGTTTAAACTTAACAAGTGCAAACATAGTAGTTCACTTTGACCCATGGTGGAATCCAGCTGTTGAAGATCAAGCAAGTGATAGAGCCCATAGAATTGGTCAAAAGAATGTAGTTAATGTAATAAAGCTTATAGCAAAAGGTACAGCAGAAGAAAGAGTAATAAACTTACAAGAAACTAAAAAAGAGCTTATAGAAGATGTTATTAATGGAAACTTAGATAATAGTTCTACGCTAAAGAATTTATCTAAAGACGATATAATAGATTTATTTATGAGTTAACATATTAATCTAAATATTAGGCATTATTAAGATGATTTAAGAATATAAGATTTTACATTAAAAGGGATTATAACTTATCAAAGTTATAATCCCTTTTATTATTCTAAATTTAATTTTTTATCTAATATATAAGTTGTTGCAAAGAATAATACTAATATTATAATTATATTAATTACTATGGCTATATTAAGACCTTTAGAAACAATAGATGTTACACTATTAATTGCATAATTAATATTATCAATAGCTTCAATATTTACAGAAGCATCATTTACAAATAAACTAACTATATTTTGAGCATAAGATATAAGTAAGTTAATAACTAAGAATCCTATAAATGAAGATACATTTCTAAATCTATTAAATATTGGTAACTGTCCAACAGAAAGAGCTAAATATACATTAAATATAAAGATTGTATAACTAATAATCATTAATAATATTATCTTAAGAAATTGACCTAATATATTAAGATTTAACATATTTGAAAACAATAAATTAAATTCATTTATAAAATAACTAAAATCAAAATACTTATAAGTTGGTATCATAAAGATTATAGTAAATGATAAAAATGCTACAACAAAACTTAAAAATGTCCATATTAATGAAGTTAAATATTTTGATAGAACAAGGTGCTTAGAACTTACAGGAAGGGTAAACATTAAATAACCTTCATCTTTAAGCAAGTTCTTATTAAATCTTTGTATAGTAACAACTATAGTAATAACAAATAATGAAATAAATAAACACATAAGTACAATAGTAGCTAAACCTTGAATATTTAATATTTCTAAGTTTAATGATAATCCATTTACTATAGAGACAACAAGTATTGCGATATAAAGAGGTATAAATACTCTTGAAGTAGCTTTTAATTCATATTTTAATAACTTACCTAACATTTAAATTCCTCCCTAAATAAAGCATCTATAGACTTTCCTTTTTCTTCTCTAATTTCATCTACATTACCTTGTAAAACAATATTACCATTAGATATAAAAATTACATCATCACATATATTTTCTATTTCACTTATTAAGTGAGTAGCTATCAATAATGTACTATCTTCACAGTAATTTGTAATAATAGTTTTAAGGATATAAGTTCTAGCAGCAGGGTCAACACCACCAATAGGCTCATCTAGTATATAAAGCTTTGCATGTCTTGACATAACAAGTATTAATTGAACTTTTTCCTTAGTTCCTTTAGACATAGTCTTAAGCTTTTCATTAATATCTATATTAAGACTTTTTACCATATCCATAGCTTTATCTATATCAAAATCATCATAAAAATCATTGAAAAAGTTTAAAATATCAGAAACCTTCATCCAATCATTAAGATAAGTTCGCTCTGGTAAATATGATACTATACGTTTAGTTTCTATAGAAGGCTTTATACCATCTATCAACACATCACCACTATTAGGTTGAAGCAATCCATTTATAAGCTTTATTAAAGTACTTTTACCACTTCCATTAGGACCTAAAAGCCCTACAATCTTTCCTTTAGGAATATTTAAATTCATATTACTTATAACTTCTTTTTTTGAGTAACTTTTATATACATTTTTAATTTCAACGATATTGTCCATTAACTCATCTCCTTTAAATTATTTATAACTAATTCTATTAGCTCTTCTTTTTTGTAACCAAGTTTAGTAAGTATATTGTATAGAGATAATATTTCAACCTTAGCGACTTCTTCACGTAGTTGATTTATATTATCTTCATTATCAGTTACAAACCTTCCACTTGTTCTTTGACTGTATAAAAGATTTTCTCTTTCAAGTTCAGATAATGCCCGTTGCATAGTATTAGGATTTACACCAAATTCTTGAGCCATATCTCTTACAGAACTTAACTTAGAACCAGGTTTTAGCTCTTTAGATATTATCTTAAGTTTGATTATATCTACTAGTTGAAGATATATAGGTTTATTATTATCAAATTCAAAAGACATATATCCCTCCTTATTATTGTATTAAGTACTTAATACAATAATAATCATATATAGATTATTTGTCAATGTATTTAATTATTTATATATAGGAGATACTAATAAAAAGAGAATTTTTATAGAGTAATAAAATAGAAAGCTTAAAATAAAAATATGTAAAGAAGTGAAATTATAAAATTTAAATATTAGGCTATGTTTTAAACTAGTGTTGAAAATGATACAATATATTTAACTTCGCAATTGTTATATAATGCGAAGTAATAACACTTTTGATATCATACAAATAAACATGAATTTAAGACCAAAATTAAAATAAGAAATTTATAAGGGTAGGTATATTTATATAGATATAACTAAAATAGACGGAGATTATATAGAAAACTTGTTGAATAGATTAGTAAGTCAATATTATATGAATTGGGATTTATTATCTAATTTATTTGGAGTAGAAGAAAAGAAGTTAAGAAATTACAAGCAATATGAATATGAACTATTCGAAAACTTTGAACATTGGAATCTTTGGACAGCTAAAGCTCTGATATTAGACTATATGTCATTGGATTTACCTGATTTTAGATTTAAATCATATTTAGAATTATTAGTGGATGGCTACAAAATTTCAACTAAATCAATTGCTAAACTTGCTAATATTGATGAAGAGTATATTATTGATTTTCTTCAGGATAAAAGTGATATACCGATAGAAGATAGATATAAATTAGGTTCATGCATAACTCAATTAATAGTTATATTAAAAAACACAACTCCTACTTATTAAATAAGAGTACGCTAAATTCTAATTTGTAGGTACGTTTTAATGAACAATATTAATATAATGCGAACTAAATCAAGAGTTTTATGAATAAGTAAATACAGCTCTTGATTTTTTTATTATTCAAAAATTATATAATTTCAACATTATATTAAAACATAGCCAAATATTATTATAAAATTGAATTGATAGTCTATATTAGATAATAAACATATAAGTAATATAAAAAAAGTACTATAAATATAAAATAGCTAAATAAATTTAGCTTAACTATACAAATATACTTCTTTGAATATACTTTAAAGAATCAGAAATATTATCAAATATTTTCTTTGTAACCATCAATCTTTCAATATATTCAGGATAAACTGCAGTATCAAATACTTTATCTATTTTAACTTCTATATGGTTATCTATACAGGATATATATATACACTTAGTATATTTATAAAAAGATTTAAATATAAGAATTTTATTATTTGTTACTCTAAGTAAAGTATAACCACATAAGTTCAAATTATTTTTTAGGTAATTTAAGTTGTTTTTCATATAATATCTCCTTAATTAAACAAAGCTACATGCCTTTTAATATAGTGGGAAAAATAATTCATGATGATAATGTGAAATGATACCATAATTATTTCCATTAAGTTAAAAAGTATACTTAAAAATCTGATTAATAATTAAATAATGGGTATTAATATACATAAGGAGGTGAAAACATGAAAATATATACAAAAACAGGTGATAAAGGTCAAACATCATTATACGATGGGACACGAGTTGACAAAGATAGTATAAGAGTTGAATCATATGGAACAATAGATGAGTTAAATTCATACATAGGTTTATGTATGCACTATATAAATGAAGATGAGAAAAAAGTATTATTTAATATCCAAAGAGATTTATTTTATATAGGCTCAGAGTTAGCAACTAAAAATACAGAGAAACTAAACAAAGTAGTAACTGATAATGATATTAAAAATTTAGAAAATATAATAGATAAGTATATGGGTGAGGCTAAAGGAATAGATTCATTTATAATACCAGGTACATCCTTAGCATCAGCCCACTTACATATAGCAAGAACAATATGTAGAAGAGCTGAAAGAATTATAATATCTCTTAGTAAAATAGAAGAAGTAAACCCAATGCTTATAAAATATATAAATAGATTATCTGATGCTTTATACGCTATAGCAAGATATAGCGAAGATAAATTAATACCTATGGAATTTTAATTATTAAAATATAAAGGAACCAAATAAATAAAAGTAACATACTATATAACGTGTTTAAATGTGTAAACAGGGGGATATAATATGGATTGCTTTGAAATAAAAAATAATAGTTCCTTAGTAAGAGTTTTTCATGCTGCACCTCAAGCACCAAATGTTGATGTGTATGTTAATGATCAAATGGTTTTTAGTAATTTAGCATTTGGCGATTTTACTAGATACGTATATTTAGATGAAGGTGAATATAATGTATCTGTGTATTTAGCTGGACAAAAGGATAGACCAGTTATAAATCAAATGGTTGATGT
>CAJFPU010000118.1 GCA_904418825.1 uncultured Romboutsia sp.
TCCAAAGTATTGTGCATTTTTAAAGTGTTTATTTATAGCTTTGTGCATATCTCCAAATTGAGATCTATGACATTCATCTATTATAAATATAACTTTTTCTTCTTTGTACTCATTCATTATGTTAGCGTATTTATCGTTTTTGATTGCATTAGCCATTTTTTGTATAGTTGTAACTATTAAAGGCTTATTTATATCTTTTATTTGTTTAACTAATGTATCTGTTTTATCAGTTGTATCAACACTATCTGGCTCAAATTTATTAAATTCTGCTAGTGTTTGAGAGTCTAAGTCTTTTCTATCTACTAAGAAAAATACTTTTTTAATGTTAGGCTCTTTTGCTAGTATTTGACTAGCTTTAAAAGATGTTAAAGTCTTACCACTACCTGTTGTATGCCATATAAATCCATTGTTATTAGTTTCAAAGGCACGAGTAACAAGTGCTTCAACTGCATAAATTTGATATGGTCTCATAACCATTAGTAGTTTATCAGTTTCATTAGTTATCATATATCTTGATATAATTTTCGATAAAAAGGATTTATCTAAAAAGCTTCTTTTAGATTGCTAATTCTTTTGTTTTCTTCATCACTCCAGAAAAATGTTTGACTAAATATTATTTCTTTATCACTATTTGCAAAGTATTTAGTGTCTACTCCATTACTTACTACAAATATTTGAATGTATTTATATAAACCTTTATTTATGCTTTCTTTTTTATATCTTTTTATTTGATTAAATGCTTCTTTAAAATCAAGTCCTCTACGTTTTAATTCTATTTGGACAAGTGGAAGACCGTTTATAAGTAATGTAACGTCATAACGATTTACTCTTTTTCCTACTACTGTTGTTTGATTAGTTACTTGGAATCTATTTTTACTATAGTTTTTACTATCAAAGAATTCTATATAAACTTCACTACCATCTTCTCTTTCTAGTATGAATTTATCTCTTAATATCATTGCACTTTGGAAAACTGATTTTCCTTCTACATGTCTAAGTATTCTTTCAAATTCTTTATCTGTGAAAGGTTTATTATTTAGTTTTGATTTATTATGTTCAAATAACTCATTTCTAAAGTTATTTTTAAGTTCTTCTTCATTAGCTATTTTAACTTTATTAAATCCTTGGTTTACAAGTTGTTTAATTAAGTTATCCTCTAATTGAGCTTCACTTTGATAGGACATTTTCTTCCCCCATTTCTTTGATTTATCCTAATTATATTTTATCATTTATTTACTCATACATAAATATACAAGTATGTTTTTAGGCACAAAAAAGCTATTCTCATTTAAAGAATATCTTTTTTACATTTGGCTATGTTTTAAATAAGTATTTAAAATGATACAATATAAACTAAGTCGCAATTGTTATATATTATAAAACAGAAAGGTTACTAACATGGATAAAGATTTAATGATAGAAAAAACTAAATTATTTGTTAAAGATAAACTAGAATATGAAGGTAGTGGACATGATTGGTTTCATATAGAAAGAGTATATAATTTAGCTAAATATATAGCACAAAAAGAAAATGCAGATTCTTTTATTGTTGAAATGTCATCACTGTTACATGATATTGATGACTGGAAATTTTCAAATAGCAATGATACAAAAAACACAGTTACAGAAAACTTTTTAAAATCCATAAATATAGATGATGATTCTTTTAAGAAAATAATTAAAATAATACAAACTATATCTTTTAAAGGTGGAGTTGTTGATTCAACACAACATACTATTGAAGGAAAGGTAGTTCAAGATGCAGATAGACTAGATGCTATAGGTGCTATAGGAATAGCTAGAGCATTTACTTATGGGGGGAGTAAAAGTAGAGTAATATATGATCCAAACTTAAAGCCTATAGATTTTAAGTCCTTAAATGAAGTTAAGAATTCACAAAACCATACAATAAATCATTTTTATGAAAAGTTATTAAAATTAAAGGATTTAATGAATACAAATACAGCAAAAGAAATAGCTCAAAAAAGACATAAATTCATGGAAGATTTTCTAAATGAGTTTTATAGTGAATGGAATTTTAATGAACAGTATTAATATAGGCTATTTTAGCTTTCTTTGTGATAAATATGATATAAAAATAACCACACCTTAGATTTTTCAATAGATTGAGTTCTAAGATGTGGTTACTTCTATAACTTACTATAAATAATTTGTAATATTAATTTTATTCATGAAGCTCTAAAGGTAAATTATCTGGATCTGCAAAGAAAGTCATCTTCTTATTAGTTATAGTATCTATTCTTATTGGCTCTGTTTCAATACCCATCTCATTTAACTGAGACACCACCTCTTCAATATTATCTACCTTAAATGCCAAATGTCTTAGACCACATGCTTCTGGATAGCTTAACCTTTTGGGATTATTTTTTCCAGAAAATATTTCTAGTTCACAATCTCCCAATTTTAAATCTAGTTTATAGTCACCCTTCTCTTCTCTATAATTTTCTCTAATAATTTCAAATCCCAGTTTATTCACATAAAAATCTTTTGACTTCTCATAATTAGAAACGATTATAGCTATATGGTGTATAGTTTTTAAATTCATAAATTCCCCCCCTTTAATTTTTATTATTATACTAATTATACCATTTTTTAAGGCTATGTTAGCTTTCTTCGTGAAAAATAAGGCATAAAAATAGGCATACATTAGTATTTTCAACATAAACTCCTGAATTATTTTTATTTCGTAATTTATAACAATTGGGAAGTATATATAAATCTAATAGCATATATATAAATAGGATTTTAAAAAGGAGAGTACTGTATGGAAATAGAAATTAAATTGGCTTACGATTATGTTAAGGAAATTAAAGAATTATTTTCAGAGTACACAAATATGCTAATAAAAAATGACCAAAATTTCAAAGAATATCTAAAGTTACAAAACTATGATTCTGAAATAGATCATTTAAGAGAAAAGTATGGTTTACCAGATGGTAGATTATATATAGTTGAAATTGATAATACATTTGTTGGATGTATAGGTCTAAAAAGAATAGATAATCAAAACTGTGAAATGAAGAGATTATATGTTAAACCTTAGTTTCGTGGACATAAAATTGCAAGTCAGCTAATAAAAACAATTATTGAAGATGCTAAGAGTATAGGTTACCAAACCATGCTTTTAGATACATTACCTTTTTTACAAGGAGCAATACATCTATACAAGAAAATTGGATTTTATGAAATTGAATCTTATAATAATAGCCCCTTGGATACTTCTATTTATATGAAATTAGATTTGAATAAATAAATTTCAATTTATGTCGTAGATTTTGTGAACATTATTAATAAATTACGAACTAAACCAATAGTTGTATTTGCTTATTCATAAAACTATTGGTTTTTATTATTCAAAGCTTACCTAATCTCAACATTGTGTTAAAACATAACCTTATTTTAAAAGTACTTTATCAAAGAAACCTTTAAATATTGCTGCTACATTGTTAAACCATAGTGGGAGTACTAAATATATTAGTATCAAGTTTTACTTATTTTCCATACTTTAATTATATATTCATAATATCAATTTTAATTTAATTAATGTAGGAGGTTGTTATGAAAACTAAATATTTAACCTTAGGAGCATTACTTGCAGTAGTTAGTGCTATTTTTCAATGTATTCCTGCACTTTTTTCTGAAGTATTTATATTTTTAACTATTTTTAGTTCTATACCTATATATTTTATGGCAAGAAAACAACCTTCTATAGGTATATTAAGTTATATAATATCCTTTATGCTTATCTCAATTATCAGTCCTCATGAAAATATAATATTTTTATTTACAAACGGTGTTGTAGGACTTTCATTAGGTATATTCACTTATTATATAGATAAAAAAATTTTAGTTTCACTTTTATCTGGTTTAATGCTATCAACCTCTATTTGTATTGTAAATTTTATTATCGGAATTAATATTATAGGATTTTCTATTAAGTTTGCTATAATTCCTTTATTATGTATATATCTATTTAGTTTTGCATACTGTTTAGCTTTCAATGTTTTATGTTCATTTATTTATGATAGATGTGATACTATTTACAAAAAATAAAATAACCTCTCAGAGTATTTTATTATTCTCTGAGAGGTTACTTTTAAATACTATATGCATAAATACCATTACCAGATAACCCACCATAAAGACATTAGAGTAATATAGTGACAAAGGTTTTTAGCCATAATCTTGCATTAGTACAATACTTACAATCATATTATTATATAGTAAATAATAATAAAGAGTATGATTAAATGAAAAAAAATTAAAGTTAATTTACAACCTATTGTCAAGAATATAAATTTACCCACTGTTTTAAAAACAGCTATCATGCCAGGTGATTCAGAGGAAAGTTTATTTATTGCAACTCAGGTAGGAAAAATCTTTTATATATCAAAAGGATCTATAAATACTTTTTTAGATATTCGCTCTCAAATAATAGAACTAGGTACTTCTAATGGTGGATATGATGAACGAGGACTTATCGGGTTAGCATTTCATCCAGCATTTTATTATAATGGCCTATTTTATATTCATTATTCATTAGCAGGAACACAAGGTCCTGGTGCTCTTTCAAAATCTTTCAAACCTAACCCTTGTGATTCCCAAACTTTAAATCTACAGTGGACAAATAGAGATACTCAATACGATCATATTGATACAGTTGAAGAATGGGTTTTTAAGCCCAACGGTCAATCTACAAAAAGACGAACACTACTTAATCTAAGAAGACCATTTCTCAATCATAATGGTGTCAATAGCTTAAACTTTTCACCTGAAACTGGAAAACTTGTTTTAACAACTGGAGATGGGGGCTCAGGCTATGATCCATTTAACTTAAGTCAGAATAATATTGAAATCTGCGGTAAAATAATTGAAATAGATGTAACTAAGAATACATCAGTAAATAACCCACCTGTAGTCACACGCTTTGATGAACTTCCTATATCTATTCAAGAAACCCTTACAGTAATGGCCAAAGGAGTTCGTAATATACCTGGCATTTCATTTCAAAGGTTTCATAACCAATATATAAAATATGTGGGCAATGTTGGTCAAGATTTGGTAGAATCAATTTTTTCATTTGTTAATTATAGACCAATACCTGTTACTCAACTTGTTCAATCTTATTTAAAATCCCAACCTGAAAAAGAAAAGTTTATTAATTTTGGATGGCGAGGATGGGAAGGTGATTTTCCTACTTCCCTTATATCAGACTGCTCTAATAGTTCAACTTTGAATGATATAACAACTGCTTATTACAACGAAGCAGTAAAAACTTCAACACAGCGTCTTTTACCTCTTGTTTGCTATTTTCATAAAGATTCACGACCAGATAAGTTGAGTGGTTCTGCACTTACAGGTGTTCAACCATATATGGGAAACAGAATACCAGATTTAACAGGAAATGTTGTGTTTACTGATTTTGCCCAAAATGAAGAGTCGAAACCTCCAGTAAGAGGAGTTTTAGCTTATACAAGACCAACAAGAAGTTGTAAGCTAAATGATTTTAGTATTATTGAAACCGATTATAATTTTGGATCTGAATCATCTTATTATGTTTGTTTAGGTACAAATATGAATCAAACCAGACTTTATTTAGGTGTTTATGGCTCTTTTAAAGTAACTGATTTAAACAAAGGTACTATTTTTGAAATTCTTCCTTAACATTGGATCTGTAAAATAAAGTGTGTATTCTTCCAAAAAGTGCGATAATTAAATTAGATTATCCAAAGGAAGGTGCACATTTTTTATGTTAAACAAAAGT
>CAJFPU010000119.1 GCA_904418825.1 uncultured Romboutsia sp.
CATTATATAACAATTGCGACCTTTTCTATATTATAACATTAACTCAATCATCAGATTGTATTTATAATATTTTTGTATCTTTTTAATTTATTAAATATATTGATATAACTTCAATATACAAATCTTCCTTATAATTAAAAAAGCTAGTCAACTTAACTAGCTTTTCCCATACATCCTATAATTTAACCTCTTCCCACTAAGACTTATAGCATAATCACAACTCATCTCATAAAGCCTACTACCTATAGCCTCATCAATATTAATAATCTCCTCAATACTCTTTTCACAACTAACAATAAGTGGCAAACCATTTAAATATCTATAATTAATAATCTCAAACATAATATTAATGTCACTCCCTGTTATACTTCCCTTAAATAAGTCATCAATCAAAAGAACCTTAGCTTTCTTAAATTTATTAATAGACTTTCTATAATACTCCTCATCCATCATATTTTGTTTAAGACTTATAATATTATCTCTATAAGGCATATATAAAACTCCAACCCCCTTTTTCATAAGAGAATTAGCTATTGCCATAGACAAATGAGTTTTCCCACTTCCTACTTGTCCAACAAAGATTATAGATTTATTGCTACTAGGACTTTCGTAATTAAAATTATTCACATAACTTTTAGCTTTTGCAAAGGCATTACATACATTCATATCATAGGAATAGTTAAAGTTATCAAAATTCTTTTTTCTAAATTCTTCACTTATACCACTACTTAATAATATTTCCTCAGCTTCTCGTAAAGCTTTACAAGTACAAGCAGTTGCTTCATTGTCTTTTATTATAAATCTTAAATCTCTACATTTATTGCATTTATATTCATCTAAATAATTTTCATATTTTAATTTATCTGTTTCTTTATTTTTAGTTGTTTTCAAGCAGCTCTTTGACTCTTCTAAGTTGTTCTTTTGTAGGCTTTTGATAAATTGACTCATTCTCATTTTCATATTCTCTGGCATATTTAGATTTTCTATCATTTTTTATACCCCCTTGATTTAGTTCATATGCTTTTAAATCATCATAAGTTTTTATATTGTTGTTTAGCCACTTTTTTATAATTCCACCAATATATCCTTTATTGCATTTTCCTTTATCCGTTGCTATTTCTATGGCTTTTTTAAAAAGTTTTATATCTATTTCTTCACTTATATCTTTTATCCATTCATAGGATATTTTATTTATAAGTCCTATATTTTCTTCATATAATTTTACATACTTACCTACATTAGATGATTTTATATCTTTATCTTTATCTTCTTCTTTAATTTTATCTTTAACTTCTTCTTTAACTTTAACTTGTCCAGATGTACCCAACGTATCGTGGTGCGTATCGTTACACGTATCGTTATTTAAATTTTTAATTTTATTTATATAGTTTACAAAAACTTCTTTTATATCTTCTCTTTTTATATTTTCACTTATATACTCTATTAAAGATATATCAGATACCATTTCTAGCTCTTTTTTTATACAATCCATCATTGGCTTTCCACCTCTATCAAGATTGTATCGCCCCCAATTTTTTATAGCTATTTCACGAGTAGATAAGTTGTATTTTATAAGTTTATGATGATTTTCAAATCTATCCATTAAAGAATTTACAGTTTCTATTGAATATCCAAGTTCAAAACTCATTTGCTTTTTAGTTATTTGATATATTCCAATTTGAGTTGTTGCTGGATTTGTTAGTAGATATATAAAGAAAAATTTATCTTCTGGTGTTAATTCTTCTATAACTTTTCCATCTTTCCAAAATTTTGTGTATATTTTTCTAAATGTAGACATGCCTTCTCCCCTTGTTAAACATTTTAATTTATTTTAAATACCCTAGTTTCTGTAGTTTTCATATAGTCTTTTACAATGTGTGGATAATCATTTTTAAGTCTTTTAGAATCTATACTACTTCTACTTTGCCACTTCCAAGTTATTTTTCTATCTCCAATATAAGCTACTTCATGATTTTTCATTTGTGATTGTATTTCTTGTTCTATTTTAGCTTTTTGTAATTTAATTTCTGATAACATATTATTTAAAGTATCTAACCTTGAAAGCTTACTACTTTCTATAAATAAATTAAGTGGCTTTTCATCTATATTTTTATATCTTTTTTTAAGAAACTTAGAATAATCTTCACTTCCATCAGGAAGAGGTATATCATCACCTAAAATATATTTTTTCCAAAACTCTTCTTCCTTTTCCATAATATATTCTATTAATTCTTCATCTCTTTCTAATTTATATATTTTAATATCTTCATTACCTATTAATGCACATACATAACAATGAGTTGCTCCCGTTACTGCCATATAGTGATAACACTGTATCTGATAATTTATAGGAACTTCTTCACTCCAAATTTTTTTACAAAAGCTATTTGTTACAACACATTCTAAAAATGCATTTTCACCTACAACTACTTTATCTAAATTTGCTATGGCATAAGGATATTTGTGATTTCTTAATATTCCATTTAAGTTTCTTACTTTTTTGCCAGTTTGGTTACAAAATTCCTTAGCTACAAATTCCTCTAACTTTTCACCTAATATCATTTTCATATTGTTATTTATTTCTATGTTTTCATCTATCTTTTCCATATATACATTAACACTGCTTTTGTATGGATTTAAGTTAAGTATACTACTTGCATCACTACCCCCAATTCCTTTTTTTCTTAGCTTTAACCAAGTTTCTTTTGGCATGTTTAAAGTGTTATGTTCTATATTTGCTTCTAAATATTTTCTCATATAATCCCCCTTATATATTTAATAATCTACACATGATTTCAGTTTACATAATTTTTCATTAAACTATAATTTAACCTGTTATGCTAGTTATTTTCCTCAATAGATTGAAATTACTATATCAAGTTTTATATCTATCAAAAATGCATATCATTTAACCATAGTATTTTCAATAATTATATTTAACTAGCACAACTTATTAATTTAAATATTTATTTTCAAGTATTTTTCCTATAAAATATTTTTGCCCTTTACATGTTAGAAATGGTTTAATAGAAAGAATTTCTCCATTTTTAGTGCTTACTATTTTTTCACAAACTTCAAATAATCCGCTTTCAACATAAATTTGCTTGGGCATATTTTTATCATTACCTTTACTTATAAAATAACCATTATCCCTAAACCATTTATAAAGCCTATTTCTACCCATTGGTTGAATACTATTTATTATTTTTGCATATTGACCTATTGTTACAGCTCCTTTAGTACTTTCTATAGCTTTGCCTAACATTGTATATTCTTTATTATCAAGTATTAATTTGTTTAAATCATTTACCTTAGATTTTTCATCTTTAAGTTTTGTTGCTAAACTTATTAACAAATCTGGATCATCTAACAATTTATTTACAAAATCATCATTTATATATGCTCCACTTTTTCTAATTGAAGGGATCACTTCATCACATACCCATCTCTCAAACCTTTTAGCTTCTTTTAGCTTTGATTTTATAATTAATCTATATAAATTCCCTTCATCTATAAATTTCTTTTCTAGCATTTGAGTTTTATAACTTTCTCCATCTCTATTTTTAGAAACTATAGCTATTTCATGTAAAATTACACCTTCTTTATTACAATGTCTTATTAATGCATCTCTTGGATTTGTATATCCTAATGCTCTTGCAACATTACTTCCATCAAAGTATTCTTTGTTGTTTTTTACTATTACTAAAATATCTCCAAATAAATCATTTCCAAATATTTTTAAACCTTCCATATCGCTCCCCCTATTTTGGTTATTATATATATCTTTTAGTAAACTTTTGGTTACTTAAATATATAATTTATATCACTTTCTAGTATATTAGCAACTTTCATTGCTTCGTAAACCTTAAAAGCATCTAACTTTTTCTCTTTCTTTATATATGTATGTGTAGACATATTAAGCATATTTGCCATTTCCTTTTGAGTTAATCTTCTGCTTTTTCTTATAACTTTTAAATTATTCATCTTTACCTCCCTTTATTAAACTTTTGGTTACTTTTCTTGAGTTAAGTATATACCAATTTTTGGTTACTTTGCAATACTTTTTTATAAATTTATGGTTACTTTTTTATAAACGGTTACTTTATAGTAAAAAATAACCATTTTATATACCATTTGTACCTTTTTTAAGGTATAATTATCTTAAAAGCGTAAAAATTTTTGATATATTGTATTTTATAATTTAACATATTTAAATTTATTTATATTGAGGATAGGTGAATATATGGAAACTTTAGGCGATAGATTAAAGTCTTTAAGAAAAGAAAAAGGATATACACTAGAACAAGTTGCCGATAAATTAAATACGACTAAGGTAACTATTTCTAGATATGAAAAAAATTTAAGAGAGCCAAAAAAAGAAACTATAAGTCAATTGGCTAAGTTATTTAACGTTTCGGCTGATTATTTACTTGGTCATACAGACACTAGGGTTATATTAACTCCTAACGATAAAATAGATATAAAAAAATCATTAGAGGAAATTAAATTAGAATTATCTAGTGATAGTACTGCTTTATTTGATGGTGAACCAATGTGTCAGGAGGCTATTGATAGTTTACTTGCTGCTATGGAGATTGGTTTATCACTAGTTAAGCAAAAGCAAAAAAGAGACAATAATATGTAACTTCATAAGTTTAGGGGGATATAGTTTTATGTTTATAAGAAATAAAGTTAAGGAAATTATATCAGAATTTGGTACTAATAATCCTTTTGAAATAATTGATATATTGGATATTACATTAGTATTTTATCCACTACATGATAGTATTAAAGGATTTTTGCATATTAAAGATGATAAATATCCTGTTATATATATAAATAGTAATTTATGCCAAGAAGAAAGAACAATGACTGCTGCTCATGAACTTGGCCATTATTTTTGTCATTCTGGTATTAATTTTTTTGCTTGTAGGGGTATGGGGGGATCTTATATTAAAGATAAGTCGGAAAGACAAGCTTATATTTTTGCTGCAGAACTTTTAATTAGTGATAATGTTTTTGATGAATATCCTGGGGAAAGTGATTCATATATTGCTTCTAAAATTGGAGTTTCAAAAAAATTATTGGCTCTTAAGTTTAGAGAAAAGCTTCGTTAGGTAAATACTTTGAATATATACGTTGATACTTTTAATAAAGGTATTAAAAATTTTATACAGATTTTAAAAGCTAGCCAAACTGGCTAGCCTTAATCATTTATATAAACGCTATCTATTTTAATAAAATTAAATATGGTCAACATCCTTAACACTTAAAATACCATTTTTTAAAACCATACAATCCAACCCCAAAACAAACTTCCCATAAATCCATACC
>CAJFPU010000120.1 GCA_904418825.1 uncultured Romboutsia sp.
CTATCTTTATGTAATCTTTCAGACATTACATAACCTAAATGCATATTAAAATATTTAATATTTAAATCTTTTAATTCATATTCCATTTTATTTATAAAATCTACCCATGAATTTCTTATATATTTTATATTTTCACAAGAATTTAGCTCCATTGGAAGATGTATTCCTAAAGATAAATTTAATTTATTAAATTTATCTTTGTAACTACATAGCTTTAAACATTCATCTAAATTATCTATACCTACTTCTATATGTTCAATTCTTTTTATATCTTTACAAAGTTCTAATGCTTCGTCTAAGTTAAATAAAAGTGAAGATATACCTAATCTCATATAATTACCTAACTTATAGTACCTATTTTATTGAACGGGAATAACCTTAACATAACTTTACCCATGATATCTTTTTCATCAATTAATCCAACTTCTTCATATCTACTATCTAAACTTTTTTCTCTATTGTCCCCCATAGTAAATACTTTACCTTCTGGAACTATTAAATCAATATTTCCACTAGTATAATTATCATGTATATATAGCTCGTCTAAAAGCTTATTATCTACATATACTTTAGAATCTTCTATCTTTATATGCTGACCCTCTGTTGCTATAACTCTTTTTACTAAATCTTTTGGTTTTCCGTCATCTTGTAATAAATTAGTTTTGAACACTATTATATCACCATCTTTTGGCTCACCTATTTTATACGCTATTCTATTTATTATTAAATAATCATTTTCTACTAGTGTTGGATACATAGATTCACCTCTAACTAAAGTAGGTCTTATAAATTGAGTTATTATAAAAGCAAATACTAGTGCTGTAGCTAATACTTTTATCCACTCAATTAATTCCTTCTTAAACTTTTCACTCACTCACACCATCTCCTCTAAAATTAGTGATTTTCTTGGCTCCCTATCATATGAATAACCATTTCATTAATATTGTCATATTTATTTGAACTAATACCTAAGTCCAAAAGTTCACATGCTTTAACTAAATCTCTCATAACTTCCATAGGACTTCCGTAAATACTTTCAATTTCTTCTTTACTTATACCCTTAAAACCATGACCTACAGGACTTTCATTTCTAAGTCTTATTAAGTTTTCTAACCTATCATTATTTAGTATTTCTACTACCTTTTCCATTCTTTTAGTTTTCTTCACATGTCTATTTATATACTGAGTTACCCCTTTGATTAAGTTTCCACTATAAATATTATACTTCTTTTTTAATGTATATAGTATATTTTTCTTTGATACCATATATCCATGCATTGATACTTTATAGTTTTTAGATTCTTTTGTATTTACAAATATATATTTAAATAGAGCTTCTTTTAATCTATAAAGTCTACCTAAAAAATCTATGTATTCTTCATTTACAATCTGAATTTTTATATTTTCAATTAGTTCAGATAGTATATCTTCCGGTTCTCCTTGTTCTAAATTATTTAGGTTAGTTAAGAGTTTTTTTATTTCTCTTCTATTTAGCATTTGGCTACTCATTTTTCCTATAGACTCTAATGCTCTTTTGAATTCAAAATTAACCGAATATTGGCATGATTCAATTAAAAAATATAAATCTCCATCTATAATTCCTGCTTCTTCTAATATATCTAATACCGCATCATAATCATATCTTTGTAAAAATTTCGATATAGCATACTCTTGATTTTCACTTAAAATATCCATATGTTACCTCCATAAAATAACTTTATATTTTATTATTGAACTATATCGAAAATTTTATTAAAGAATTTTAGTAATTTATTCTTAAACCTTTAGGATAATGATTTTTCAATATACCATTAGATTCTTTTCCCCATCCAAGACCTACTCCTTCTACACAAACTAAAACCCATCCTCTACTTTTTCCAGTTTCTATAGTATTACCTCTTAAATAATCTAAAATCTTATCATCTTCTACGCTAAAATTTTCTACATTCTTTACATCATCAATCTTTAAATAATGAGATAATGCATGAGAAGGCTCAAATCTATTTTTCTTTAACATTCCTAAATGCAATCCATATCTTAATACTTTTAATTTTTTAGTATCTGGATGTTCTTTCGGTAATAAATATAAGTTTTCACCTCTAATATCAAATCTACTTTCAAATGATATATTTAAGAATTTTTTTTCAAATTCTCTGTAATCTTTTACTTCTTTATCGTAGTTCTTTATTTTTATATCCTTGACCTTACAATCTTCATTTTCTAATTTTTGAATTTTAGCTACAAAATGACCTTCTCCAGTTACTTTATGTGGCCATAATCTGTGCATTTCAATTAGTTTAGCATCTTTATATTCAGATATAAATTCATTTATCACATCTTCATTTTCTTCTTTTGAAAAAGTACAAGTAGAATACACTAATATTCCGCCATTATTTAACATATTATATCCGTCTCTTAAAATCTCTCTTTGTATATTTTGACACTCTATAACCTTAGCATAACTCCAATCTGTTATTGCAACTTCATCCTTCCTAAACATACCTTGCCCTGAACAAGGAGCATCAATTACAATCTTATCAAAATATCCTGTAAATACTTTATTTAAACTTTTAGAATCAGTATTTGTTATTATACAGTTTCTTGCTCCAAATCGTTCTAAATTTTCTCCTAGAGCTCTTATTCTAGTAGGATTTATTTCATTTGATACTAACAATCCTGTGTCATTTAATTTTGATAAAATATATGTAGACTTTCCTCCTGGAGCAGCACACATATCAAGCACTTTATCATCTTCTTTTATTTCAAGGTGAGGAACTACACTCATTGCAGATGGTTCCTGCAAATAATATGCCCCAGATTCATGTAATGGACTCTTACCTGGTCTATCTATATTCTCATTATAGTAAAAACCTTCCTCAGCCCAAGGTATGGGATTTAAATCATATAAATTTAAATTTAATAATTCTTCTTTGCTTATTTTTAAAGTGTTAATTCTTAACCCTGTTGTTTTAGGCTCATCATAACTTTTTATAAAATCATCATATTCATCCATAAGAAGTTCTTTCATATCATCTAAAAATCTTTGTGGTAATTTTTTCAATTTTAATCGTCCTTTCTCTTATTATGTCTAATAAATTTATATCTTCTTAAAAATTTCCTTCTAGAATTATTTGTATATTCATCTAATTTATCTAAACTACTTTTCCATAAATATACTATATAAACTACAAACACTATAATAGACCATCTATATGGTATCATCAATATAAAATCAAAAACTCCATGTAATAAAATAGGTAATATTATAGATAATGCTAAATATTTTCTTTTTTTAATTTTAGAGCTAGTAAATTTATATTTTGAAATATAATATCCCATAATTATCCCAAACATCATATGAGCAGGAACTGATATTATTGATCTTATAATTCCAACTTTAAAAGCTGATATTGGATCTTCTAATAAGATATATATAATATTTTCAATAGTTGCAAATCCTAATGATAAAAATACTGAATATATAATTCCATCCAGTCTCTCATTAAAATTCTTTTCTTTTAATAAATCTGGAATAAGAACTAATGCTTTTAATCCTTCTTCAACTAATCCAGCAACTATAAAAGACATGTAAAAAATATAAAATTTTCCTGAAAATATATTTACTTTTATAAGTATTTCTTCCCCATAAATTGCCAACATACTTACTAAAATACCAAATATAAAAAATTTAATTAATATACATATAGGTTCTTTATCATACTTATCTTTCAAATATATCCATAATATAATAGCTATTACTGGAGCTATAGCTAAAACTAATAAATCTAATTTCATAAATTATCCCTCTCTTTATATTTTATAAATATATTATTTCCATTTACCTTAACAAAATAATAACTATATTCATAGTATAAATATAGAAAAGTATTATTTATATAAAAAGAGGTGATTATATGCAAGATGGTTTCTTAACAGTTAGTGTTATTGATAGCTCAACTAATAGACCTATAGAAAATGCAACTGTAAATATTTATAAAAATCCAGAATCAGGAGAAAGGCAAACTCAAATATACCAAAATTTAAAGACTGATAGCTCTGGTCAAATAACTGGTATTACATTAACAGCACCTGATATTGAATATTCTCAGCAACCTTCAGATGTTAGACCTTACAGCCAATATACTGTAGAAGTAATTTCAGAAGGATACGAAACTGCTATTATTGATGGAACTCAAGTATTTCCTACTATAGAGTCTAGGCAAAACGTACCTTTAAATTCTCAAACAAGACGTAGACATTTCTATTCTAGGCAAAGTGAAGAGATTTATGATATAGGAGATAATACTCTGTACGGAACATATCCTCCTAAAATACCAGAAAGTGATTTAAAGCCATTATCTCCACCAACTGGATTTGTTGTATTAGATAATCCTGTTGTTCCGGAATTTATAGTTGTTCATGATGGTCTACCTGAAAATAATTCTGCTCCAAATTACTGGATTCCATTTAAAGAATATATAAAAAATGTCGCTTCATCTGAGATATACTCTACTTGGCCAGAACAAACTATATACGCAAATGTTATAGCTATAATATCATTTACTCTAAATAGAGTTTTTACAGAATGGTATAGAAATAAAGGACTTAATTTTACAATTACATCATCTACTGCATATGATCATAAATTTATAAATAATAGAAACTTCTTTGATACTATAAGCGTAATTGTTGACAATATTTTTAATACCTTTATAAAAAGACCTCCTACATCTAGACAGCCACTTTTAGCTCAATACTGTGATGGTAAAAAATCTCAATGTCCTAATCAAATGACTCAATGGGGAAGTAAAGATTTAGGAGATCAAGGAAAAGATTATGAAAGTATTTTAAGATATTTTTATGGTGATGAAATTATATTTGAAAAAGCACCTATAGTAAGCGGAGTTCCTGTATCATTCCCTGGAGATACATTGCAAGTTGGATCTAGTGGAAAATATGTTAGAACTATACAAAATCAATTAAATGCTATATCCAACTCTTATCCTGCTATCCCAAAAGTAAAAGAAGATGGTATTTATGGTAACAGTACAGCTGAATCGGTAAAAATTTTCCAAGAAATATTCGGCCTTCCTCAATCAGGTGTTGTAGATTTTAAAACTTGGTATGAAATTTCTAGAGTTTATGTTGCCGTTACAAAAATAGCTTCTTTAAATCCTCAAATATAATATAAAAGACCACATTGTGTGGTCTTTTACTATTTGATGAATTATCATATTAAGTGCAACACCTAAAAGTTGATAAAAAAATAGATCATAAGTTTATGTTCATGTTACAGTAATAATAACCACAAAATCACTT
>CAJFPU010000121.1 GCA_904418825.1 uncultured Romboutsia sp.
TCAACATGCTTTATCAAATCACCTGGAAACTTATCTAAATTAACTATATTAAAATCAACATAATCTACAAAAGAATTTTTAGATTTTATATAATTATCATTTATATAACCTTCCATATTAAAATCATTTCTAGCGTTTATAGTTATTGAGATTGGTTTATATCCATACATCTCAAGTATTGCATTATCATAATCTAATTCTAAATCAACATCCTCGTCTTCAACGAATAATATTTGTGCCTTAAAATTTATAGATATGGGAGGAGTCATTTTGTAATAGATTATACCACTACATCTATATTTTCTGTCTAAGTAAATACAGAAACGTCCTTCATAAATGCTTATATCCTCATCTATTTTGTACCTTAAATATTCAGAAGATATTGCATTATTAATTACTTTAGCCATTTACCCACCCCTGTAATATTATATAGTATATAATATTATATCATAATAAGCAGTTTAATATATAGATTTAAATTTTCAATATTGTGGTATATAATTAATAAAATATAAAAAATAAGAGGTGAATAACTTGATAACTATAATATCTCCTGCAACTACTATGAATTTTGATAAAAATAGTAATTTAAAAGACTTTTCTAATCCAATATTTAAAGAAGATATAAATTATCTTATAAGTATATTAAAAGAATTAGATATAAAAGAAATAAGTGACCTAATGAATTTAAGTGAAGATTTATCTAAATTAAATTATTATAGATACCAAAACTTATTAAATTCTAATAATAAAAAGCTTCAGAGTATTCTTGCTTTTGATGGAGAAGTATTTAATTCTATGAATACTTCCGATTTTAGTGAATATGATTTCAGCTTTTCAAATAACCATTTAAGAATTTTATCTGGTTTATATGGAATATTATCACCTTTAGACTTAATCGAGCCCTATAGACTGGAAATGAAAGCTAAGTTAAAAAATAAAAATGGAAATGATTTATATAAATTTTGGAAAAGCAAAATAACAAATCAAATTATTAAAGAATTAAAATCTCATGAAAATAAAGTATTAATAAATTTAGCTTCATCAGAATATCTAAAATGTATAGATTTAAAACTTATAAAAAAAGATTTCAATTTTTTAGATATAGTATTTAAAGATTATGACTTAAAAACAAATACATATAAAGTAAAAGGACTTTACGCTAAAAAAGCTCGTGGATACATGTGCCGATTTATTATAAAAAATAAGATAGATTGCATAGATGATTTATTAAAATTTAACATAGAAGGCTATACTTATAATAATGAACTATCACATGGTGATGTTATAACATTTACAAGAAAAAATATTTAAATAAAAAGAGTGTCTATTATACTATTGATAAATTTAGACACTCTTTTCTCGGCTTTTTAATTTTCTAAAGTATAATCTTACATTTACTTCTAATCCTATTAGGATAGACCAACTACTTAAATAAAGCCATGTCATTAAAACTATAATTCCTCCAATACTTCCATAGATAACCTCATAATTTGAATAGTTATTAGTGTAATATGAATAAAAAAACGATATAATTAACCAAACTAATGTAGCTATTATAGCGCCTGGTATAACATCTTTAATTTTTATATTCTTATTTGGTGTGTATTTATACAAATTGATTAATATAATAATAAGAGTTGATACTCCCACTATATATCTAAGTATATTCCATATGTATATAAATATACTATTAAGTCCTATAAGATTAAATATAAAATATCCTATCAGCTCTCCATAAATCAATAGTATTATAGATGAAAAAATAAGAACTAAAATACTTACAGTAAAAATAAAACTAATTATACATACTTTAAAAAAAGATCGTGTTTCTTGAACTTTATAAGATTTATTCATCCATCGAATTAAAGATCTAATTCCTCTTGATGATGTCCATAAAGTAAAAATAAAACTTAATATTAAAAATCCTAAACTTTTATTCTCTATTGCTGAATTTATTATAGATAGTATTATATTAAATGCACTTTCTGGAATAACATTCTTTATTATCAAAATAGACTTATTTAAATGAAACGTTGGTATATAAACTATAATACTTATAGTAAATATTAAAAATGGAAATATGGATAGTAGTAAATAAAAAGACATTTCAGCAGCTTTAGAATTTATTTCACTATAATTAAATTTTCTAAAAAAATATCTAATATATTCAACATTCAATTTTTTCATATATTACTCCTATAAACTTTTTCTAATCTACTATATATTGTATTTTTAATTATATATATTAATTACTTATATTAAAAATAAAAAGTTCTATTTAGTGAAAATCAACACTATATAGAACTCTTATTATGTATTATATTAAACTATTAATAGTAGAATCTATGTATTTGTTTATATTATCAAGCTTACAAGTAGCTTCATTTTCATCTATACCTTTTACAGCTATATAGAATTTAAGCTTAGGCTCAGTTCCAGAAGGTCTTACAGCAACCCAAGATCCATCCTCTAAGAAAAACTTTAATACATCAGATTTTGGAAGACCATCTACACCTTTTGAATAGTCTTTCATATCAACTACTTTAAAGTCTCCCATAGAACTTACTTCATTTTCTTTAAAATAGTTTATAATATCTTTTATCTTAGCTAGACCTTCTATACCTTTTAATGTTATTGATATAGTTTTTTCTTTAAAGAATCCATACTTTTCATATAAAGATATTAAACCTTCATATAAGCTCATTCCTTTTGAGTAGTAGTAAGCAGCCATTTCAGATATTAAAACTGAAGCAACTACACCATCTTTATCTCTAGCATGAGTTCCAACTAAATATCCATAACTTTCTTCATATCCAAATAAATAAGTTTTTTCATTATTATTTTCTTCAAATGATTTAATTTTTTCACCTATAAATTTGAACCCAGTTAACACATTTAAGACTTCTATATTATTAGCTTTAGCAATATCTGCACCAAATTCAGAAGTAACTATAGTTTTTATAAGTGTAGAGTTTTCTTTTAATTCTCCTTTTTCTTTTAAACCTTCTATTATATAGTCAGTTAAAAGTCCACCTATTTGATTTCCTGTTAAAAGTGCATACTCTCCAGTAGTAGTTTTAACAGCTACTCCAACTCTGTCACAGTCAGGATCAGTTGCTATAACTAAATCTGCGCCATTTTCTTTAGCTAATTCTATACCTCTAGTTAAAGCTTTTTGTTCCTCTGGATTAGGATATTCTATACCTGCAAAATTAGGATCTGGATTTTCTTCTTCCTTAACAACTAGTATATTTTCAAATCCAACTTCTGATAAAGCTCGTCTTATTGGTTTATTACCAGTACCACATAGTGGAGTAAATACTATTTTAAACTCTTTTCCTACTTTTTCTATTAATTCTTTTCTTATGACTTGCTTTTTAACAGCTTCTATAAATTCAGTATCAGCTTTTTCATCTAATGTTACAACTAAATTTTTATCTTCTTCTTTTATTGTAGGTATTATACTATAATCATGTATACTATTTATTTCTTCAGTTATTGCACTAGCTATATGTGGCATAACTTGAGCTCCGTCTTCCCAATATACTTTATATCCATTATATTCTGGTGGATTGTGGCTAGCAGTTATAACTATACCTGCGATAGTGTTTAAGTTTCTAACTGCAAAAGATAACTCTGGAGTAGTTCTTAGAGAATCGAATATATATGCTTTTATTCCACAAGCAGCTAATGTATTTGCCGCTTCTATACAAAACTCTCTAGACATATGTCTATTATCATGAGCTATTACAACACCTCTATTTTTTTCTTCTTCTGTAGTGTTTTTTATTATATAATTAGCAAGACCAAAAGTAGCTCTTCTTACAGTATATATATTAATTCTATTTGTTCCAGCAGCTATAACTCCCCTTAACCCTGCTGTCCCAAATTCTAAATCTTTATAAAATCTATCTTCGATTTCTTTTTCATTACCTTCCAAATTTAATAGCTCTTCCTTAGTTTCTTTATCAAAGTATGGATTATTTATCCATTCTTTATACTTATCCATATAGTTCATTATAAAAATGCCCCCTTGAAATTTTTAAATTAATATGTATTTATATTTTATACTGTTTTAGTATTTTAGTAAAGATTTACTTATTTTTAATTTAATATATATATATCAATTTTTTGTTTTCCCCAACTATATGCATCTTTTTTGCTTGCCATAAATATATCTATTTTATTTCCTTTTATAGCTCCACCACAATCCTCTGCAGTAAATGTCATATTAAATTTTGGAATATATATCTTAGTTCCATAAGGTATTACTTTTGGATCAACAGCTATAGTACCCCATTTAGGTTTTGTCCCAGTTGAAGTTATTGAACCTGTTGCATAAGCTGTAGCAACAACGCTTATTTGCTTCGAATTATTTATTCTAGATGTTACTATATGCTCTTCTTTTGCACCTTTTTTTATTATTTTATCAGTTGGATTTTTTATTATTTTTTCTGATATTAAATTTTTTTTAACTAAATTTCCATCTTCATAAATTAATTCATATGTTATTTCCTTTTCTCCATATTTTCCTTCTTGTTCTATTTCAGTCAATCCTTTTAATAAATTTTTATCTTCTTTTATACTTGTTTCAAATTGGATTTTTTCATATTCTTTTTGCTCTTTTACATCAACCTTTACTATATTTACTTGCATATGATCCTTTAAGTTATCTGTTAAATTTGGTGTTATCTTATCATTACTATCGTACTGTATATTATTTTCATCTAATAAATTTTTTATATTTTTTCTAAATGATGATGTTATTATTTTTTTGCCGTCTACTATTATTTTTATATTTTCTTTTTTTAATGTACAATATGAAAACAAGATTATTATTAATACTAAAACAGAATATAAAAATAGAAATTTTTTATATTTTTCTTTAATTTTCATATATCCTCCCTAAAATTTATATTATTTTATAGATTATTATTAAAATGTATATTATTAAATTTTAATAATATGTACTAAATTTTTAATATATATATGATAAAAAATTATAATATTTAGAATGATACAAACTAATAGATTAATATTATTTTAGATAGAATTATATATGAGAAATTTTTATTATAATTGTAACTAAATTAGAATATTGTATAAAGAAAAGTATTGTACTAGTAAGTTTAGAAAAGCTATTTTAATAAAAAAGTATAAAATAAAAGCTATCTAAATATAGATAGCTTCAGAGCGTAGACAAAGTCTACGCTCTTTTGTTTTTGGCAATACTCTTTATGAGGTGATAAATATGTTAACTATAAGAAAAGAAAATTTTAGAGAAG
>CAJFPU010000122.1 GCA_904418825.1 uncultured Romboutsia sp.
TTAAGCCTTGATAAAGTCTGAACAGTTTTAACACCATCTAGTTTTTTATCAACATACATAGCACAAAGTTTTGGTTGATCAAATCCAGTTTGATACTTTTCTGCAACTATTAATAGCTTAAATTCATTTTTATCAAATATATTAGGTAAATTTGAATCAGTAATATCTGGTGCTACTTCCTTATTCATACCTACCTCTGTATACTCATCATCACCATCTTTTACAGTACCAGAAAAAGCAACAAGTGCTTTCATATCATATCCTTTTTCTTTTATATATTGGTCTATAGCTAACTTATACCTAACAGCATGCAATCTACTTGCAGTAACTATCATACCTTTAGCTTTACCTTCTAACCACATATACCTATTGTCTACAAAATCATCTACTATAGTTTCAACTTTTTGCCTTATATTGTGCTCATTTAAACTAACAAACTTATTTATAGCCCTTTTAGCCTCTCCCTTATCAAACTCAGGGTTATCCATAATTTTCTTTCCTACTTTGTAGTAAACACTTACAGGCATAAAGTTTTTTAATACATCTAATATAAATCCTTCCTCTATCGCTTGTTTCATAGAATATAAATGAAATTCATGAGGTAGTCCATCTTCACCTATTCTACCAAATACTTGCATAGTCTTATTCTTAGGAGTAGCTGTAAAAGCAAAGAAACTTATATTTCCTAAATTTGTTCTTTTCTCTATAAGTTCATTCATCTTATCTATACTAGACTTTTCATTCTTTTCATTTTCAGAATCAATTACCTTAGCTTCTTCTAAAGTTTTTCCTGCTAAAGTTTCTTTTAATGCATTCATATTTTCACCAGAAGTTGAAGAATGTGCTTCATCTATTATTACTGCATAACGCCTTTTATCAAGTTGTTCTATCTTAGGTAGTGCATACTGGAATTTTTGAATAGTAGTTATAATAATCTTTGCTCTATTTACAATAGCATCTGCTAAGTCTGATGAATTTTTATCTTCATCTATCTTAACAACAAGTCCGTTTTTGTGCTCTAATTGATAAATAGCATTTTGTAATTGTTTATCAAGTACCTTTCTATCTGTAACTACAATTATAGAATCAAATATAGCATTATTATCTTCATCATGTAGACTAGATAATCTATGAGAAGTCCATGCTATAGTATTAGTCTTACCACTACCTGCACTATGTTGGATAAGATAATTTTGACCTACTTTATTAACTTTTAAATCTTCTACTATCTTCCTTACTGCATCTAATTGATGAAATCTTGGAAATATAGCTCTTTTATTTCCCTTATCATCTTCTTGTATAAAATAAAATCTTTTTATAATATCAAGTAAACTATCTTTAGTAAGTATTTCTTCCCAAAGATAAGAAGTTTTTTCTTTTCCTTCTACTACAGGATTTCCCTTACCTCTGTTGTTACCTTTATTAAACGGTAAGAAAAATGTTTTATCTCCTTTTAGCTCTGTTGTCATATAAACTTCATCAGTATCTACTGCAAAGTATACAAGTACTCTTTGATTAAATCCAAATAAGCTTTCTTTTGGGTTTCTATCTTCTTTGAATTGCTTTATAGCATTATAAACATTTTGATTAGTAAACTGATTTTTAAGTTCCATTACTATAACGGGAAATCCATTTAAAGATAATACTATATCCAATGTATTATTGTGTTTTGAACTATATTTTAATTGTCTTGTTATTTTGAATATATTTTGCTTATAATTTTCATAAGCTGTTTTATTAGTAGTTAGATTTGGTTTGTTGTAGAATAATTGGAATTTTCCGTTCATCATTATATCTTCTACACCATTTCTAAGTACACTTATAAGTCCTCTTCTTTTGATATTTGAATTTATTAAATCTATAAAAGCTTTTTTATAATTACTTCCCCTGTTGTATTTAAACTCATCTAATAATTCTTTTTGAGTATTTTCTAAAAATCTAAATAAATCATCAACAAATAAGCAATTTTCAAGATCAAATTCTTGCGAGTGACCTTGTTCATATCCTATTGAAACTAAATGATTTTCAATAGATTCTTCTAAATGTTTTTCTTTTGGTAACATAATCTCTCATCTCCCTCCGATTATATTATTTCTATTTATTTCTAATCGCTCTTATCAAGTTTATATCTAATCCTGTTTTCTGTGATATTTCTTCATCACTTCCCTCTAATAAAGGAATTAACTTCTTAGCTATTTCTAAAGATGAATATAACTCATCCTTTTGCTTTCTTTCTTCTTTTAGTTGACTATTTTGTGCTTCATATATAGTATTTCTTATACAATTAATAACATTATCAAACTCAGGTCTATATATTTTATAAAACTCATATATAACTTGAAAATCTGGATGTTCATAACCATGTGCAACATAATTTCTACTTTTTCTAAGCTCTAATAAAAAATCCATTGATACATCTTTTAATTGTCCAACTGATTTATGTTTATGTATTATATCATCATAGCCCATTTTATCTTTTCTATCGTATAAACCTTTAGATGTATGTGCTAAATATTTTATAAGTTGTTCTTGAAATGCTCTTATATATCCTCTAAATCCTTCTTCCATGTATATTTTAGCTTCTACATTATCAATACTATTATATACATTGTTAAAATTCTCTAGTTTTAATACACAATCTTCCATAACAAGTAACATATCTTTTAATCTATTAATATTGTGCATATCTATTTTTTTCCTCCATATAAAGAAAATATAATTCTCTATCTATTAAAGTTTCATCATAAAACTTATCAAACCAATTTGAAAAATTATCTCCATATTCAAAGATTATCTCTCCAAATTCAAAGATATTGCATAAAAGATATGGACTAGAATCCTTATTTACCACTACTAAATCTACAGGTATTTTTAATACATCTTCTAAAAATCTTTCAAATTTTCCTCTTGTTACTAAATCTATATGTGAATTTGTAAACCAAGCTATATCTATATCACTTTCTTCTGTAAAGTATTTTGTTCCATAACTGCCAAAAATGTATATGGCATCAGTTTCTTGACAATTTAATACACTTATTATAATTTGTTTTATACTTTCATCTATTTTTCTCAATTTATACCACTTCCTTTTACTTTTGGCATATTCCTTAATTTTAATTATAACATATAAAGTATAACTAAAAATCTATAAGTAATACATTGTCATTTTCATCTTCAAATAAAGTTAATAATTATGTATTATAAAAGATACTAGAAATTAATCTAGTATCTCTATTTTTCCTGTTACAGCTTCACTTATTAAACTTTGTTTAGCTTCTTTTAGTTTTTCTATTTGCTCTTTAGTTTTCTCTGAAATATTATCTATTTTATCTATATAGTTTTCTAAATAAAATACTATCCTCTCTTTCTCATTATCACTTGGATAAGTAAATTGTGCATTAAGTAAGAAACTAGTTGGAACTCTTTTTAGTCCTCCTGCACCTGTCATTTGATATGTTGCAGTATCCATAAACTTTTGCTCTTGTAAATGATAAAACATAAATTTTATATCTTTATTTTCATAAACTCTTATAGTATTTAATTCTGATGAACCAAATCCTATTTTATTTGTCAACCCTTTACATATAGCTATATTTCTATTTTCAAAACATGGAGTAACTTTAGCCATTACTATATCATTATCTTCAAATAATGTATACCCATCTATAACTTCACTTATCTTTTTAGTCTTATCTAACTTTATATTTCCTAATCTTACACTATCCATAGGCACAAAAGATACATCAATATCTTTATCAACAAACTTTTTAACAGAAGACTTAGGAGGGTTTATAGTTGCTATATACTTTAACTTCTTAACCTCCCAATCCTTAGGTATACTACCTAACCACTCAACACCACTATCCTTCATCTCATCCCTACTTCTCTTCACAATCTCATACCCATCATCAGTCTTAACAACCTTAACTTTACCAGTAACAACCTCACTTATAAGGCTTTTCTTTGCTTCTTCTAATCTTTCTATTAACTTTTCTTTCTTAGATATAATTGAATCAAACTGTGAAGTCTTTTCATCAAGAAAGTTTGCTATTTTTTCTTGATCTAAGTTAAAAGCAATTGGTATCTTTACTGAACTTAGTTTTTCCATTGGAATTCTCATTCTGATCGTATTTAACTTACCTGAAGTTTCTGATTGTTTCATCATTATTCCATTACCTAATCCTTTTAAACTATCCTGGAATAATTTAGATTTAAAAATATAATTATAAAATCTTATATCATCGTTAGCATTTATTTTATATAACATATAATATGCAGGACTCGCACACCCAAAATATTTTGATAGTCCTACTGCACCAACAATTACATTCATACTATTTAATACAATATCATTTGGATATACTAATTTGTATTGTGTTAAATCTTCTTTAGCTTTATTACCACCAGTACCTTTTTCAGAATATGGAATAACTCCCTTTTCTATTGTCAATGACAGTATATTACTTGTTTTTATAGGTTCATTATTTTCTTTTCTATCTGATAGTACCCTTTTTAATTGTCTGACTTCCCAATCCTTAGGAATCTTCCCTAACCACTCAACTCCACTATCCTTTAACTCATCATCACTTCTATATCTGTATCCCATTACCCTAGCACCTTCCTTATCTTTAGTGCTATCTCACTTTCTAAACTTTCTACTTCCTTCATAATCTCAGCAAAACTTCTTAACTCTTCATACTTATAAAAATGTCTAGTAAATGGTATCTCATATCCTATATTATTTATACTACTTTCATCTATATAAGCATCATTAACATGAGGCTTTACTTCCTTTTCAAAATACTCATATACATCATCTTTAAGACCTATACTTTCAGTATCTTTTAGTGAACTATCACTTTCTATATTTCCTTTGCTATCTTTACAAACTTCTGCATCCTCATTTCTTACACCTATAGCATTAACTATAGCCTTTATAAGCCCTGCTGAAAGTTGTATATCAAACTCTTTTGATTTAGCTTTTAAATCTTTTATAAACTTATCCCTGTCCATATACTCTAAAGTATTGTCAAAGCTTTCTAAAAGTTTTATTAACTTATCTTGTTTTATTTTTCCTTCAGCTTCTTCTTTTTCTTTAACTTCTATATCTTTTTTCTTAGAAACTGCA
>CAJFPU010000123.1 GCA_904418825.1 uncultured Romboutsia sp.
TGTATTTTGCTTCATAAAACTTGGTGCTGGTCCTAAGATTTGATAAGAATATTTTGGTGTTGATGTAATATCTGAACTTATAGCATGAACTAATTCGTTGTTACTATTTACAGTATAGTGACTTAAATTATTTACTTGATTCATTGGAACTGTTATTATATTTAAACTTCCATCATCTTCTTGTTTTTTTATGTATCCAGTGTATCCACTTACTTCAACTTTAACTATATCTCCTAGATCTTCTATAATAGGTACATCATCTATATAAGCATGATTTATATATGTATGCTCTGGTAAGGTTATTTTTTTATTTTTATATACATATGCTGTATATTCTGTTGAATTTGTCGCATATCCATTTATAATTTTTACTATCCTACCTATTCCTTCAGTTGCATAAACTACTAGTCCATCCTCATTTATTACTACAGGTATATCATTTGATTTATTATTTTTTTGTTGTTTACATATTTCAATTGCATCATTTAAATTCTCTGATTTAGATATATATGAGTATGCTCCATCACAATGTGCATAAGCTATTTCATACTTACTATCTGTTTTTTTCTTTAAATAATCTAGATTCATTGAATTTTGTATATCTAATTTGACTTCTTCTGGTAGTTCTTCATTTATTATAACTGTTTTAGGTTGTGTTTTTTTGTATGTTTCATATTTTGTATTATTTATATCTTGTGCATTTGATATTATTGATGTGCATAATAATCCTATTGCTATACTATAAGCACTTAATTTTTTTATACTATTCCTCATATTCCGCCCCCTATATGATAGTTTTTATATAATTTTATTATCATAAATAACATAAGGTATTATTGTAAATTACATATATAATCCTTTAAAATATATGAAAATAGTCATTTTAAATTTATGTAACTAATATCATTTTTTACTTTTCTATATATGTTAATACTACTTGATTTATAAGCCATAAACAAATTTTAGTATATAATAATCTTATTATAAGTAAAAAAGTGTGAAATATCTTTCACACTTTTTATTAGCACATATTAGATAATGATATTATTACTAAAATTGAATTATATCAATGAATAATTACTTATCAAATATATATCATCTCTATTATATTTATTTTGAAACTCTAGTTATCATTGTTAAAGCTTCTGCTCTAGACATATTATTAACTGGTCTATATTCAAACTTTCCACCTGATACAGCGTATCCTTTTGCAAGTCCTTTATTTCTTAAATGTTCAACTGATTCATCAGCCCATACAGCTATTTCAGAGTCATCTACAAAGTTAGTTTTTGTATCCTTATGAACTCTATTTCCATTTACATCAGTAGTAACTTCTTCTACACTTTTTCCGTTATTTTCTAATGTAGCTAAAACTACAGCAACTTCTTGTCTGCTTATTTTCTCTTCAGGTCTGAATGTTTTGTTTCCATCACCTTTCATTAATCCACTTTCAGCTATAGCTGCTACATATCCTGCATACCACTCTGTAACTGGAACATCTGTAAATTTCTCAAATTTATCTTTATTAACTTGATTGTATTTTATTGGTTGTATTTTCTTTGCTGTACATATCATTTTTGCAAATTGAGCTCTTGTTATTTCTTGTTCTGGATTGAATTTAGCTGTATTATCAACTATACCAGCTATCATAGCATCTACTATTGTATCTTCTGCCCAGTGTCCTAAGAAATCATTTTTCGCATCAACAAGTACTATTTTATTTAAATTTCCTTCAGTTGCTCCATCTATTTTTATTTCAGCTAATTTAACAGCTTCTCCAGAATCTATTTGTTCATCTCCTACTTTACCTGCATAAATATTTAATACAATTTTAGCTGGTTCTAAGTCTGTTTTTACTTCTTTAACTGTTATTTTGTTTATAGCTTTATTTAATTGATATACATATTTAGATAATTGAGTTCTATCTGCTTCTTTTGCAATATCAACATTTTCTATTTTTACTGGAACTTCTTGACCAAAGTCTTGATCTATTTGAGTTTGTGTAAATTTAAATTCTTCTACTACCTTATTAGTAACATCATCATTTCTTGATATTTTTATTCTTGTTACTACTTTTTTTACATCTTTTACTGTAATAACTTCACTTGTTTGCTCAAATTTAAATACTGGATTTCCATTAGTATCTTTCTCTGCATGCTTTTCTTCTAAGTATTTTTTAGTTACTTCTAAATCTTTTTCTGCTTTAACTCTTACTTCTGGAACTTCGTTTGTAAGAAGATCTAAATCCATATCTTTTACTATTTCGCCTGTTATTTCAGCTGCAAATACAGGAGCAACTGCACCCATAGTTGAAACTGTAGCCATAGCCATTGCTATACTTTTTTTGTTTTTCATTGTTTTATTCCCTCCAAATTATGTATTTATTCTCTCTATATATGAACTTCTATTTTGTCGATATTACGTATTCCTCGTTAATTATATTAATATATTCTATATCCATTTTCAAGAATAATATACATATTTTAACTATATTTCGTTCGTCATATTTTTGCATTTTATTTGTTATTTCTATTTTTTTATACATTCTTACATTTTATCATTTTTTTCGACATTTTTCTTGTGTTATTTTTTTAATAAAATATTGTTTAAAGTTTTATAATTATTTATTTTTTTTATCTTTAAAGGGTTTATTTTTTAATAATTTTAAGATATAATTAAAGTACGTTAGAAAGAATATATCTCTCTAGCGTATTCCTCAACAAAAAGGACTATGGTTTACCATAGTCCTTTTTTATTTATATTATGCAAATAAATGCTTAAGAGTATCCTTATTTATATTTTTATTTATATCATCAAACATATCAAATGACTGAACTGTAAATTCTTTAACTGGGTCTTTTTGTCCTGCTGCTAAAAGCCCTATTCCTTTTTTAAGTTGTTCAATTGCATCTATATGATCTATCCAATAATTATCTACAAAATGAAGTATAACTTTTCTTTCCCAATCTCTCATAGCTTCACTTCCTATTAAATCTTCTCTAGATTTATATACTTCTTTTATTATATTTATAGTGTGGTCTACTATCTCATTATCTTTTTTATCTTCTAATCTTAATTCTTTATTATGCTTATATAAGCTAAATGTTGTTGTAATAGCTTCTATATATTTTTCTATGCTATCTGATATATATTCATTATATATTTCTTTAACTTCACTTTCTATCATTTCATTTATATGATTAAATACATCGTCTCCATTTATAACTTTTCTTCTATCTTCATATATTAATTCTCTTTGTTTATTTATTACATTATCATACTCAAGTACACTTTTTCTTATTCCGAAGTTTTTCATTTCTAATGTTTGTTGAGAAGTTTCTATAGTTCTTAGTAATTTCTTATCTTTTATTTCTTCATCATCAGATAGTTTTTCTGCTATTTTCTTTGATTTAGAGCTTCCGTAAAGTTTCATTATTTCATCTTCTAGGCTAACATAAAATCTTGAAGTTCCTGGGTCCCCTTGACGTCCAGAACGACCTCTTAACTGATTATCTATTCTTCTATTTTCATGACGCTCTGTTCCTATTACATATAGCCCACCAAGCTCTTTTACTTTTTTCTCTTCTTCTTTATCTCCTCCGCCAAGAGATATATCAGTTCCTCTACCTGCCATATTTGTGGCAATTGTTATTGCATTTAGTTTTCCTGCCTTCGCTACTATCTTAGCTTCTTCTTCATCATTTTTTGCATTTAAAAGTTGATGCTTTAGTCCTTTTTTATTTAGTAAATATGAAAGTATTTCAGACTTTTCTATTGAGGCTGTTCCTACTAGTATTGGCTGTCCTGTTAAGTGTACACTTTCTATTGTTTTTAAAACTGCTAAATATTTTGCTTTCTCTGTTTTATATAATTTATCTTCCAAATCTTTTCTTATAACAGGTTTATTTGTAGGTATTTGTACTACCGGTAAATTATATGTAGATATAAATTCATTTTCTTCAGTTTTAGCTGTACCTGTCATACCTGATAGTTTATTATACATTCTAAAGTAGTTTTGATAAGTTATAGTTGCTAATGTTTTTGATTCATTTTGTATTTCTAGGTTTTCTTTTGCTTCTATTGCCTGATGTAATCCTTCTGAGAATCTTCTTCCATCCATTACCCTTCCTGTAAATTCATCCACTATCATTACTTCATTATTCTTTACTACATAGTCTATATCTCTTTGCATAAGTATATCAGCTCTTAATGCTTGTATTATGTAGTGATAACTTTCCATATTTTCTGGATTCATTAAGTTTTCTGTTTGATAAAATATTTCTGCTTTTTTTATTCCTGATTCTGTTAACGATACTGTTTTTTCTTTATAATCTACTGATATATCTTCTGGTAATAACATTTTTATAAATACATTTGCCAATCTATAAGGCTTTTCGTCATCTTCTATTTGTCCAGATATTATCAGTGGTGTTCTTGCTTCATCTATTAGTATTGAGTCAACCTCATCTACTATTGCAAAATTTAATTCTCGTTGTACAATTTCTTCTTTACTTAGTACCATGTTATCTCTTAAATAATCAAATCCAAATTCATTATTTGTTCCATATGTAATATCGAACTTATACTGTTCTTTCCTTTCAGCAGATTCTTGTCCACTTATTATTACCCCCGTAGTTAATCCTAAAAAGTTGTATATCGGT
This sequence comes from uncultured Romboutsia sp., assembly GCA_904418825.1. Lineage (GTDB taxonomy): Bacteria > Bacillota > Clostridia > Peptostreptococcales > Peptostreptococcaceae > Romboutsia. The sequence continues at coordinate 4,662 of CAJFPU010000123.1, forward strand.
TCCATAAGTTCTTTATCACGTTTTGCTAAATAATCATTTACGGTTACTACATGAACTCCTTTTTCACTTAATGCATTTAAGTATACTGGTGCTACTGCTACTAATGTTTTACCTTCTCCTGTACGCATTTCTGCAATCTTACCTTGATGTAATACTATTCCTCCTATAAGTTGTACTCTGTATTGTCTCATACCTAGTACTCTTTTTGATGCTTCTCTTGCTACTGCAAATGCTTCTGGTAATATATCATCTAGAGATTTACCATTTTTTAATCTTTCTTTAAATATATTTGTCATATTTTTTAGTTCTTCATCATTTAGTAATGATATTTGTTCTTCTAATGCATCTATTTCATCTACTATCTTGTTTAATTTTTTTAT
>CAJFPU010000124.1 GCA_904418825.1 uncultured Romboutsia sp.
ATATATTCCAAATTTACTCCCTCCTTATTTCCTCGTTAATAAGTATATTTATTTCTTGTTTCCATGTCAACTAGTTTTAATAATATAAAAAAAGTAGGAGCTATGCTCCTACCCTCTTGCTTCGCAATATATTAATATTGAGAACTATTATTTTTGTAAAATTTAATTCTTTTTTAATATAAGATTAGTTATAGTACCTAAGGTTAAAGCTGGAATTGTAGCTCCTATTAATATAACAATTAAAGGATTAAAAAATATACGTGTTAGTTTAATTGTAAATATAACTACAAATATTATATAAAATATCAAATAGTCTAATTTTCTAAATTTAGAAAAGTTCATTCTATATCTCATCCCCTTTTTGATTAACAATATATTAATATTCAAAATTAATCTACTTTTTCTTTTTATTACCATCTAAAGCAAGACCAACACCAGCACCTAAACATAATCCTATTGGTATCTGCTTTAATATCACACCAAGGATAAGTCCTATTCCCGTACAAAGTGGAAAATAGTAATTTTTCTTATTACTATCATCATTATTTTTACTCATAAAATCTCCTCCTAATAAAATTTTACACAATCTTATTTCACATTATATAACAATTACGAACTTTATTACATTATAACATTAAATTAATTTACACATTTCATTTAGAATATTTTTGTCACTTTTTACTTTTCCAAATACATTGGCATTACTTTAATACACAAGTTTTCCACAAATTTTGAAATATCATAAATTCCTTGTAATTAAAAAAGTACAGGACATGTTATAAACATACCTGTACTTACAAACCATATATATTTTTTAATTTTTATCCTAATGAAGTTAAATAATTTATTGCTACCCAACCTACATAACCATTGTAAGAAACCTTTTGCCATGTATACCCATTTGCTGATACTGTTGGTTCAGAATACTCTAAAACTCTATAACCTTTATGTAATTGTCTTATTATTGTTCCTGATGTACTAGGTGTTTTTCTTAAATTTACGTTATTCGTATTTACAATAGAATATTGTGCTTTTGGTTGATTTTGTGTTATTTCTACCTCTGACTTATATTCATTCGTTTTTGTATCTGCAAAAGATATTATATTAGTCGCACTTATCAATGCTAATGTACCTAATGCTATTATTTTCTTCATTCGGTATATCCCCCTTTTATAATCTATAGTAACTTTATCTATATTGTAGCTTTAACTTTAATCACTGTATATAAAATTTATACGTCATTTTATAGCAAAATTCTATAAATTATAACTAATAGAAGTATTAAAATATAAATTATTTGATATATAATTTCACTACAATTTAGAATCTAATTCACCAGATTTATTAATTGATATACTATTTACAAACTTAATAATATCCTCACATAAAGTTGAAATTGCTTTAATATTTAGATGTTTTAATTGTACCTCTGTACTTTCATCCTCAATTTCAGCTCCTGTAATAAAGTTTTTATCTGCAAAATATATTGTAGGTATACCTAATCTATAAAATGATATATCATCGGACATACCTCCCATTTCATTGTTAACATTATACTTATTATTAACTTTATTATTAAATATAGTCTCTAATGAATTACTAGTAGTACCTGGTTCTAAAATAATTTCAATACCTCCAACAGTACTTAAGCCTTCATACTCAAATCCTTCATATCCTACCATATCTATATTTATAGCACCAATTATATTATTTTTCTCTAGCTCATCTAGTTGACTAAGATAATATCTAGAACCTGCTTTAAAATATTCCTCTGCACTAAAAAAAGCATATACAATATTAATATCATCATTTTTATAATTAGAAAGATTACGTGCAATTTCTGCAACAGCACTTACTCCTGTTGCATTGTCATAAACTCCTGTTGTAGAACTTGTACAATCATAATGTGAAAATAAGTATAATGATTTTTTATTTTCATCAAAATCATTTGATTTAACAATTATATTCCTTGCCATGCCTTTCAACTTAGTACTATTTGTTGGATTTATATTAAAAAATGTCTCTAAGTCATCTGAATGAATATATTCTCTAACATTACCATCAACTTCAAATACTTCAAAATCTTGAAATTGCACATTATATCCATAAGATTCTAGTTTAGACTTTAGCATATCTGAAGAATATTTCTCTCCATCTGTCCCTAACTCACGTCCTTGAAATGAAATGTCTTTGATTGTATTCAATATTTCATTGCCATCAACTTCTACTTTTCTAGACTCTTTATATTCTTCACTCTTCTCACTTTTTACAATAATATCATCCTGTGAATTAACGCATCCATTTAATAGACAAGTTGAAAAAGTAAAGAATACAACTAAAAGTAATCTGGTTAAAAACAATTTTTTCATAATAATTCCTCCTTAGTGATATATACTTGTATATTCAAAAAGTTTAGAAATTATACTTATTCTATTATTTTTTATCCTTACAAGGTTTTAAGATACGCCTCACCCTAATATACTAAATAATATTAAACCAAAAACAAAACTCCAAATAAAAAAGAATGGCTTTCGCCCTACTTCCTATTCATAATCATAACTTAAATCTACAAGTTCATTTCCATGATATGTTAAAGTTAATTTTTCAAGTCTATTACTAGCTTGTCTATGATATTCTTTCCAACTACTAGCCCCTAATTTTTGTGTGAATAGTTCCCAACCTTCATTTTCTAGTAACTTTTCAAATTCTTCTGTTGGTATACTATTCATAAAACGTCTTAAATAGTGTTCTTCACTTTGAAATTTAGCATCTCCATAAGCCATTGCATTAATTTGATTTGTATCACTTGTAAAAAGTATTTCTATTCTTATTCTATTTCTTTCCCAATGTTCCCAACTATCCCCATAAGAAGGGTTTGTTCTTCCGTTTACTTCTTCCCAGCCTTCGGCTTTTAGTATTTCTCTTACTTCGTCTAATGGTGAATTTAATAGGCCTAAATAATATTCCTTATCATTCTCTTGTTCTTGTAATAACTCGTATTCCTCGTTGTATACTTCATCACCCCAAAGGAAATTTCCAACTATTGCCGTTACCGTTCCTAGTATAAGTAAAGCTCCAATGCTTCCTACTACTAGCTTTTTAGGTAAGTTAAATTTCATTTTTTACTCCCTCCATTTCCTATTCCTCCTATATTTCTATAATTATATTATACAATTTTCACCAATAAAAATATAGATTTCATTTAATTATATACTTTGTGACTTTGTTACATATATTTTTATTTTTAGCTATGTTTTAGCATAATATTGAAATTATATAAGTTTTGAAATAATAAAAATCAAGAGTTGTATTGTTCATACAACTCTTAATTTAGTTCGTATTATATAACAATTACGACCTTTATTATATTATAACACTAACTCAATTCTTACATTAAATTTAGGTTGTTTTTGTCACTTTTTGCTTTTGTGAATATATTGATATTACTTTAGCACACAGGTTATACACAGATTTTAAAGTATCATAATCCCCTTGTAATTAAAAAAAGTAGGATCTATGCTCCTACCCTTTTGGTTCGTAATATATTAATATTGAGAAGTAACTATAGTTTTGATATCATATAGGCAAATGGAATTTGTGGGAGGAATATAGATGAAATTAGATAAACAGGATAAAAAAATATTAATATGGGGATTTATAATAGGAACAATACTAAACTTATTTATAGATAAAGCCATAGACTCAGCAATGATGTTAGGGGTATTATATTTTATACATAAATATGTGGATTTTAATAAATATACAGAAAATATAGAATTTATAAATAAAGAAAAATACATTGAAGGCTTAAATAAAATAATTAAATTTTTAGATATTTATATAATAATAAAGATTGTATTAACACTAGTTACTAAGATAGGCGGCTTTAATGGATTAGAGCTTATTTTAATTGGACAACTTGTTTTAATATATAATGAAATGCTTCAAAGAAAATACATAAAATCTATAAATGGTGTTGAAATAGAAAAAAATATAAAACTACTTAACAATAAAGCATTAACAGGTATTATACTGATTGTATTTATAGGATTTACATATAATTATTTTAATAAAATAGAATTTGAAGATAGTTACATAAATTCACCAAAATATAAATATGAACTAACTTATAATGAAGATAATAAAAGAATTGTAGATTTTAGTGGAAATGGATTTTCTATGGTAGCTACAGAAAATGAAGAGAATAGTAAATATTTTAATAGATATATAAAAGATATTAAATTATTGTCAGCTATAGATGTGTTAGAAGATTATTCTAAGGACGCCATGTTATTTCTATTTGTATTGGCTTTTAGTCAATTTAATTTTAAAGATAAAAATAAGAAAGCAATTTCAGTATTGTTTTATGTATTTTTAATTTCAGCATTATTACTTGGTTCTCTAGCATTTAACAGTTATAGCATAGATTTAGAATTTAAAGTTATGTCAGATTTTGCTGATTATAAATTGTATTAACAGTATAAACTATTTAATTGTTAAATATAAACAATAAAAATGACTGCTAATATGATTATCAATAGTCATTTTTATTGTTAGTTTGTATTATATTAATATTATTCACAAAATCTAATCTACAAATTGGAATTCAGATGTGTTTAAATTATTAATATTAATGATTGTTTTCTTTTCCAAATATAAAACCTATTACAAAAGTAGGAACACTAATTAAACAAAGCTCTAATGATATGAATTTCATATAAAAAGAAACTATTATAATAATAAATAAAATAAATGTTATGATTATAGGCAAAATAGCCTCCTTACCACATTTAGAGCAATATATTCCATAGATAAAAAAAATTAGAGGAAATATAAAAAATGTATTAGTTATTCCTAATTGTCCAGCTCTAACCATATCCATCCCTATAAATGTATAAATTTTTTCAATTGTTAAAAGTTCCATTATTATAAGTATTATAAATGGAATAAATAATCCTACTTTCTTCATATTAACTTT
>CAJFPU010000125.1:0-4965 GCA_904418825.1 uncultured Romboutsia sp.
CAAACAGGACTTAATTTAGCTGTTGAACTTCACGACGCAGGGATATTAGATAAATATGGAGTTAAGATAATAGGTACTTCAGTTGAGTCTATAAAAAAAGGTGAAGATAGAGATACATTCAGAGAAGTAATGAGACAAATAAATCAACCAGTAGTAGTTAGTGATATAGTAACTAACTTAGAAGATGGTTTAGAATTTGCTAATAAAATAGGATACCCAGTAGTTGTAAGACCTGCTTACACATTAGGTGGAACTGGAGGAGGTATAGCTGAAACTGTAGATGAGTTAACAGAAATACTTACTCAAGGATTACAATTAAGTCCAGTTAGCCAAGTATTACTTGAAAAAAGTATAAAAGGTTGGAAAGAAATAGAGTATGAAGTAATAAGAGATGGTAATGGAAACTGTATAACTGTATGTAACATGGAAAACATAGACCCTGTTGGAGTTCATACAGGAGACAGTATAGTTGTTGCACCAAGCCAAACTTTAAGTGATAAAGAATACCAAATGTTAAGAAAAGCATCTATAGATATAATAAATGCTATAGAGGTTAAGGGTGGATGTAATGTTCAAATAGCATTAAACCCAGATAGCTTAGAATATGCAATAATAGAAATAAACCCAAGAGTAAGTAGATCTTCAGCTCTTGCATCAAAGGCTACAGGTTATCCAATAGCAAAAGTTGCAGCTAAAATAGCTTTAGGATACACGCTAGATGAAATTGAAAATGCGGTAACTAAGAAAACTTATGCATGTTTTGAGCCAACACTTGACTATGTAGTAGTTAAGATACCGAAATGGCCATTTGATAAATTTAAACAAGCAAATAGAAAATTAGGAACTAAGATGATGGCAACAGGAGAAATAATGAGTATAGGTAGCAACTTTGAAGCAGCTATACTTAAAGGTATAAGATCTCTTGAAATAGGAAAATACTCTTTAGTTCATGCTCCTTCTGAAGAAAAGAGCATAGAAGAATTAAAAAATAGTATAGTAGTTCCAGATGATGAAAGATTATTTGACTTAGCTGAAATGATAAGAAGAGGCTATAAAGTAGAAATGATAGAACAAATCACTGGAGTAGATAAGTGGTTTATAAATAAATTTAAATGGATAGTAGACCAAGAAGAAAAATTAAAGGGAATGAAAATAGAAGATTTAAATAAGGAATACCTATTAGAATTAAAGAAAAAAGGATTCTCTGATAAAGGTATAGCTGACTTAATGAAAATAAGTCCAGAAAGATTATGTGAATTAAGAAAGTTATATAACATACAACCAGCATACAAAATGGTTGATACTTGTGGAGGAGAGTTTGATGCATTATCTCCATATTACTATTCAACTTATGAACAATATGATGAAGTAGAAATAAGTGATAAGAAAAAAGTTGTAGTTTTAGGTTCTGGTCCTATAAGAATAGGTCAAGGTATAGAGTTTGATTACTGTTCAGTTCACTGTGTAAAATCACTAAGAAAAATGGGAATAGAAACTATAATAGTAAATAATAACCCAGAAACTGTAAGTACAGACTTTGATACATCAGATAAATTATACTTCGAACCATTAACAGAAGAAGAAGTATTAAACATAATAGAAAAAGAAAACCCAGATGGAGTAATACTTCAATTTGGTGGTCAAACAGCAATAAAATTAGCTAAATTCTTACATGAAAAGAATATAAAAATATTAGGAACTGATTTTGAAGATATAGATGCAGCTGAAGATAGAGAAAAATTTGAAGAATTACTAGAAAAACTAGATATAAATAGACCAAAAGGAAAAGCTATATGGTCAGTTAAAGAAGGTATAAAAGAAGCTGAAAGGCTAGGATACCCAGTTTTAGTTAGACCATCATATGTACTTGGTGGTCAAGGTATGGAAATAACTTACGATGAAGCTAAGTTATCTAAATACTTAGAAAGCGCATTTGAAAGAGACTCTAAAAACCCAGTGCTTATAGATAAGTACTTAACAGGTAGAGAAATAGAAGTTGATGCAATATGTGATGGTAAAGATATATTAATACCAGGGATAATGGAACATTTAGAAAGAGCTGGAGTTCACTCTGGAGATAGTATAACAATGTATCCTAGCCAAAATGTTACTGATGAAATAAAAGCTAAAATACTAGATTACACTAAGAAGATTGCATTAGAGTTAAATGTGCTTGGAATGGTTAATATACAATTTATAGAATTCCAAAATGAATTATATGTAATAGAAGTTAACCCAAGAGCAAGTAGAACAGTTCCATACATAAGTAAGGTAAGTAATGTACCTATAGTAGATTTAGCTACTAGATGTATGTTAGGAGAAAAATTAGCTGATTTAGGATACGGAACAGGAGTATACAAAGAGCCTAAGTTAGTATCAGTTAAGGTTCCAGTATTCTCAATGTCAAAACTTGCTAGAGTTGACGTAAGCTTAGGACCTGAAATGAAATCTACAGGGGAAGTTTTAGGTGTTGGTGAAAACTTAGAAGAAGCTTTATATAAAGGATTTTTAGCAGCAGGAAAGACTATGTCTGATAAGAGAGGTGTAGTACTAGCTACTATAAATAACTATGATAAAGAAGAATTCATAGAAATAGCAAAAGATATGAGAGAATTAGGATATACTTTTGTTGCTACAGAAGGAACAGCTAAAACTCTAAGAGATAATGGAATAGATGCTGATATAGTTAATAGAGTAGAAGAAGCAAGACCTAATATATTAGATGCTATAAGAAATAAACAAGTTGATATAGTAATAAATACTCCAACTAAAGGAAATGACTCTACAAGAGATGGATTCAAGATAAGAAGAACTGCAACAGAGTTCTCAACAGAAGTTATGACATCTTTAGATACATTAAAGGCTTTAGTAGAAGTTAAGAAAAAAGAAATAAAAGATGCAGGATTAGAAGTATATAACATAGCTGAATAACAATAAAGGGGGTGAAACTGAATGTTTCATCCCTTTATTATTATATTATCTTCTAAAATTTGATCTTAGTCTCATAGTTGTATAAATATTTTCGGGAGTACAATAAAATCTAGGATTTATATATGGAGCAAACTTCTTATATTCCATCGTAAATTTTGGAATACCAAATTCCTTAGGAGCAATTTCATCTAATCCAAAATAAATTACAACTCCTTCATCTGTTAAGTAAAAAGCTTGATCTTCGGGGATATCTACATTTGCATCAGGATAATACAATTCTTTGTTTTGGCTTATTTTATAATTAACGTAGTTAGTTATAACTTTTAAGTAGTCTACATTAGAGTTAAAAACATTACCAATAGTAAATTCATTTCCAGTCAATAAATCAAAGTTATAATTATTTAAATCATCATATATAGGACCTTCATTATCAGCAAAGGACATAAGGCTAACTATAGTGCTTAATATATGATTTTTATTAAATGTAACTGCAAAATTCGTAACTACTTTATATTTTACTTGTGGGTTACTATTTTTAAGGTTATCAGCATTTACTTCTTTTTCTTCTTCCATCAATCCATTTTTAAATGTAAGTACACTAGAGTTTATTGTTGAATTTATGTTGTTAAGTACATCTTGTTTTACACTAAAGTTAGTATTTTTTAATGCAAAGAAAGTAGGATACTGTAATGTATAAGAAAATGTATCTCCTATCTCTGAATTTTCATTAAATTTTACATGTATAGGATTATATAAGCAATTATTAGTTCTATTATAATACATCATAATAAATTACCCCCATTATAGAAAATCAATTAAAATATAGTACTCTAAGTTAAGAACATAGTTAACAAGTTTATAATATAAACTTATTTATAATATCTAATTTTAGAACTATTAAATAATTAATAACTAGGAATATAAAGTATATAAAATACCGAAAATATTAAGTAATTATATGGTATAATACATAAATTGATATAATTAATTTAGGAGGAATTCAATGTTATTATTAGCAGATAAATGGAAAGACTACGAGCTTATAGATATGGGTAACGGAGAAAAATTAGAGCGTTGGGGAGATATAGTATTAAGAAGACCAGATCCTCAAGTTATGTGGCCTATACCAAATGAAAGTGGCCTATGGAAAAATCCTCATGGACATTATCACAGAAGTAATAGAGGTGGAGGTCAATGGGAACATAAAAAGAAATATCCAGAAAGATGGACAATAAGTTATAAAAATTTAAAGTTTAATATAAGTCCAACAGGATTTAAACATACAGGATTATTCCCGGAACAAGCGGCAAACTGGGATTGGGCAATGGATAAGATAGAGAATGCTAAAAGACCTATAAAAGTACTAAATCTTTTTGCATATACAGGTGGAGCTACAGTAGCTTGTGCAGCAGCTGGAGCAGAAGTATGTCACGTAGACGCATCTAAAGGTATGGTAACTTGGGCAAAGGAAAATTTACATACATCAGGATTAGGAGATAGAAAAGTAAGATTCATAGTTGATGATGTTGTTAAGTTTGTTGAAAGAGAAATAAGAAGAGGAAATAAATATGATGCTATAATAATGGACCCACCTTCTTATGGAAGAGGTCCAAAAGGTGAAGTTTGGCAAATAGAAGAAAAATTATATGGTTTAGTTGAATTATGTACAAAAGTATTATCAGATGAACCTTTATTCTTCTTAATAAACTCATATACTACTGGATTATCTCCTATAATACTTGAGCATATATTAGATGCTACAGTAGCTAAAAAAGCTAAAGATGGAAAAATATATGGTGGAGAAATAGGTATACCTACATCTAGAGATGGGAAGGTACTTCCATGTGGTATATTTGGAAGATGGGAGTCTAAATAATGGTTAAAGTCATATTTGAAGATAATCATCTTTTAGTTGTAGAAAAGCCTGTAAATATATTATCTCAAGGTGATGATACTAATGATAAAGATATGGTCAATTTACTTAAACAGTATGTAAAAGAAAAGTATAATAAGCCAGGGAATGTATATATTGGA
>CAJFPU010000125.1:5022-6847 GCA_904418825.1 uncultured Romboutsia sp.
TTTAAAAAGACGTATAGAGCAGTTATACATGGTGATATGAACAAAAAAGAAGATACTTTAAAAGATTATCTTTACAAAAATAAAAAGACTAATATGGTAAGTGTAGTTAATAAGGATCATAAAGAAGCTAAAAATGCAGAGTTAAGTTATAAAACTTTAGATAGAAAAGATGGATTTAGCCTTGTTGAAATAGATTTAAAAACAGGAAGACCTCATCAAATAAGGGTTCAATTTGCAAGTAGAAAACATCCTTTATATGGTGATCAAAGATATGGTCAAAATGTAAATAAAGTAGGGCAACAAATAGCATTATGGTCTCATAAATTAGAAATAATACATCCTACAACTAAAGAAAAAATGGAGTTCATATGTGAACCACCTAGAGAATATCCATGGAACTTATTTTAATAGTTAAGAGGAAATAATATGAATAAATATACAGGATTTTATATAGAAGATGCTATTGGAAATAATATATTTTCATATGAAGATAGAGAAAATAAAAAAATATATGTACCAAAGCTTATAGAAGGAACTTTAGATGATGTTTTAGTTGGAGAAGAAATAGTTTTTAATGAAATTGATGAAGATATAGAAATAAAAGCTAAAGGACTTAAAAATATGGTTATATATAAATATAAAGATAAAGATATTTATATATTTGATAACCATAATCATGCATTTTATTTTTGGATAAAAAGTTTAGAAAAAGGCAACTTTACCAAAGGGTGTAAATTAGTCCATGTAGATCAGCATAAAGATACTAGAGAACCTGATAATTATAATGTAGATATAAATGATATTAATGATGTATTTAGATATACTAATGAAACTCTAAATGTAGGAAGTTTTATTAAGCCAGCATTAAAGCATAATATATTTTCTGAGGTAATTATAATAGATAGTTCTTATGGATTTGAATTAGATATAGAAGGCGAATTTGTATTAGATATAGATTTAGATATATTCTCTAAGGATATGGACTATATTCCTTATGATATCAAAATTTCAAGAATAAAAGAATTAATAGACAGAGCTAAAGTAATAACTATAGCATCTAGTCCATTCTTTATAAATCAGGAGTATGCTATAAAAGTATTAAAAGAATTATTTAATTATGATATAATAGAATAGTTAACTTAACGAATTTAAAATAAATACATAATTAATGTAAAATATTAAATATACTAGGAGGATAAAGGTATGAGTTTATATACTGAATGGAGAAATTTAAGTGATAATCATGAAAACCAAGAAGCAGAAGTTAAGTTCTGGGAAGAGTATTTAAAAGCAGAAGCTTCAATATACAATGAATTATTAAATAATAAGCAAGAAGTAATAGAAGGTAAAGTTAGCGAATTAGCAGCTAAATACAATGTTTCTGTTGAATATTTCATGGGATTCATAGATGGAATAAGTGAAAGTTTAAAAGAAGATATAACTTTAGAAACTATAGAAGCTGATAGCGCTATAAAATTAGATATAGATTTCGAAAAATTATACTATAACATGGTAGCTGTTGAAGCTCATTGGTTATATAACTTACCAGGTTGGGAAGCTATATTATCAGCTGATAAGAGAAAAGAATTACAAAAAGCATACAAAACTTCTAAAACAATAGTTAAAGAAGAAAAAGTAGGAAGAAACGATGCTTGTCCATGTGGAAGTGGGAAAAAATATAAGAAATGTTGTGGAAAATAATTTAAAAAATATTTTATTAAAAAGTAATTTTAAATAAGATCAGAAAATAGCTATCTCGTTAGAGGTAGCTATTTTTTTACGCTTAAAGAAATTATATTACTTCAATACTTGTGGATAAACTTTC
>CAJFPU010000126.1 GCA_904418825.1 uncultured Romboutsia sp.
TTATTTATTCTAAGAAAAAAGCATTTAGTCCATTAGAAAATAAATTTTTAAATAGTTTATATGAGTATTTTGATGTATTACAAAAGAAATAGACTAAAATTATCAAGAGTAAATTTTAATAAATGTTAAAAAAACTTAATTTTAATATATTATATATGTATAGTATGTTAAGATTAAAAATGGGATGTCTCAAAATAGAGATATCCCATTTTTAGTTCGTAATATATTAAAATTATTTATTAAGTCTATTTACTGATTTGGAATTTACTTATTATTAAGAGCATCTACTGCTTCCTGTGCTGAAAGAAATTTTTGCCCTCCCTCATCATACACCTCTGTCACCTGTTCATTTGTTTTAATATTTAATATTATATAATTTTCACCTGAATTTTCATATATAACCCAATTATTTGTTGTCGTTTTAGGTTGTTCATTTATTTCAATATTATTTCTATATTCTGTAGAATGACATCCTACCATAAGAAATACTACCATTCCCCATATAACTAAATTTAAATGTTTCATACTTATACTTCACCCTTTTTTAATAGTCATATATATAATGTTAACATATTTGACTTCCCATTATATAACAATTGTTCATAAAATCTCCCTATAAATTCATACTTATAAATTTACTTACCTGTATTTTTCTAGAGTTTGCTAAGTATTAAGTTAGTACAATAAACTAAGGTAAATATTGTACTCGCAAACATAGATATATATATTCCTATCTCTCCAAATATAAATTGAAAAATCATACATATTATACATAAAGTAGCAAAAACTATACCTATAGTAATTAGCAATGAATATAGTATTTTTTTATCCAAAATATATCCCTCCCTTTTTCACATTATATAACAATTGTGTATTAAGTTATCTATAATTATACTATATTTTACTAATAATTATAACTGCTTGTATATTTCAGCATAATTAACCTTAAGTTGTTCTTTGAGTTCTTTGTTTTCCTCTTCAAGTCTTTTAATTTTTCTTTTTAAACTTGCAATAATAGCATCTTTATTATTATCATTCATCTCTCTTTTAACTTGTGATGGAGTAGGTACTTGTGATTGTTGATATCTAAGAGTTTCAATACGTTCTCTAATATCTTTATTATCATATAAAGTTTTTTTAGTAACTCCACTTTCATTTGCAACACTATTAAAATTAATAGCCTTTTGAGCCTTTACAAGCCTTTGTATTGCTTTATCAACTTTTTCTTGTGTCATAGCCTTTCGTTTACTATGCAATTCTTTTAAATGTTCTGTACGATTATAATTACTCATTAATTCACCTTCTTTTTTAACTTATCTAATCTACTGTAAATCATACTTCCTTGTGATATTTTAGAATAAATATCTTCATACAATTTTAATAATTCTTCATTTTCACTTACCATTTCAGTTCTATTATACATTTTAGCATTTTCAATCATATTTTTAGTTGAATTTATTAGTATTTCATACTTAGCAGTATCACCTTCAAATGCACCAATACACAAATCTTTACAAGGTTTTCCACTATTACAAGTTAAGCAAGGTGGTTGTTTAGCATAACTACACTTACCATTAGTTCTTTGCATACAAGTACCATAAGGAGTATCAAGAGCATTTAATTTATGGTTAGTATAGAGCATATCTATAATGTCAGATGGAATTTCTCCATCATTTTCTTCTCTTAACTTATCACTTTCATCAAAACTAAATATACCTTGTTTTACTGCTTTATCAAATACTTTTCTTTTTGTATCATCAAGTAATTTAGCATATCTCATTGTCATTTCTGGTGATGCATGAGCCAATAATTCTTGAACTGTAAGTATATCAGCACCACCATTAAGCATTTTTATAGCATAAGTATGTCTAAAAGCATGATTTTTAAAGTTATATATATTTTCAGTTTCATCAGTTATATTATAATCTATTGCGAATAAATTAAGTTTCTTTAGTATCCAATTTTGACTATATGGCTTACCTTTTCGAGAGCCTTTGTATCTAACAAATATATAATTTTCAGGGTTATTATCTTCATTACTATTTTTCTTAGCATTATCAATTAAAACTGCAAACATATTAGCGAGTTCATCATCAATAGGTATTCTATGACCTTCTACATAAACTTTTTCTATATCTGTTGTTATCCAGTATTTATTATTCAATTTAACTAAACAATCCTGAGTTAATTCTAAAGTATCTGATATTCTAAGACCTGTTTTAAACATTGTATAAACTATTGGTATAACATCTTTATGAAGATTATCTATATTATCAAATAATTGTTCTAATACAAAGTCTGGAACATAATCAATTTGGTCATTAGACTTTTTAGGTACTTTAGGTTTATCTTCTGGAAATATCAAAACTCTAATATTTTTTATAGGAGCAATATCATATTCCCTAAGTTGGATATCTGATAAAAACTTTTGAATAGTACTTAATGCCTTTGATATATATTTTTTATGGTTTGCATTTCTTTGTGTTAAATTCTCTTTAGCATATACATTCAACCATTCTATATATTTTAATATATGTTGCCTTTCTAATCCCTTTAAATCATTCCAAGTAGGCTCTAATTCGCTAATAAAGTTTATAAATGGCGGAATATACACTAAATATTGAATTGCTGTAGCCCAACTAAATTTATTGTTAGCAATTAACCTTTGTTTTATATATTTCTTTACTTCCATTCTTATTTTAAAATTATTTATTTTATTAAAATCAACAAAATATTGTGTTGTAGATTTATTATAAGTTATTGCATATTTTTCTAATTTTCTAACATCCCATTTATCTTTTTCCCATTCTTCTCGTTCATCGATTAGTGTATTAAAATACTTTATTGCAGTTTCTAAGAAATTAGCAATTGGAGATTTATAATAAATATCTTTTCCATATATTTTAGAGTCATTAATATGCTTAGTAGTAATAGTTATATTTAAGTTATCTAACCAATCTATCCATTGAATATTTACCTTTTCTAAATTTAATTCTTTAAATGAATTTATATGAGTGTATTTTTCATTGATAAATTCTGCTAATCGTCTAATAAACTGCATTTGAGTTATTGTAACTGCTTGTAAACTCCATTCATCAGAAAATAGTTTGTTATATACTATAAACTTCATTTCCTTATTTATGTTTTCATTATTAAATGTAAAAGATATATTCTTATTAGCATATTTGTAGTTTTCAACTTGTTCTTTAAATTGCTCTATTTTACTGAAAAAATCTATATTCCATTTATCATTGTCTAAAAAATAGGTTGTAGGTATTTCTGTATATGTTACTGATTTATCTTTATTTACCTTCTTTTCAGTGTACTTTGATAAAATTTTAGTTATTTTATAATTAGAATTATTTACTGTATCCTCTCTAAAAATACTTGTTATATTAGTTGTCATTAGTACCTCCCTTAGTTATCTTAAATGATGGTTGTGCTATCTCCCAATTAGACCTTATATCTTCGTCAGAAGGGTGTAGATACATATTCATAGTAGTTTGTATTTGAGAGTGTCCTAATCTCTCTTGTACCTGCTTTATATCCTTTGTTGTTTGATAGTATATAGTTGCATGAGTATGTCTTAAGAGGTGAGCGTGGACATCTATTCCTGTTTTCTTTTTAAGTCTTTTAAATAAATCACTAACATCTTGATACTCTAAAGGTTGACCTTTATTTTTACCTCTTAATTTTACAAAAACAAAATTAGTATCTATCTCTAATTCATCTAAAATATCATAAGCATAGTCATCAAATAAATCTATCAATTCTTGAGATATGTGTATTTCTCTTTCTCCTGTTTTTAACATTGCTCCATTAGAAAGTTCACCTCTATCAACTAATTTAATTCTATGTCCTTTTTTATGGTCAAATACAATATCTTCAATGAATAAAGATAAGGCTTCGCCTATTCTAAGTCCTGTTTCGTATAATAATTTAATTAAAAATTCATCTCTGATATTAGTAGTAGCATCATATACCTTTTGCATTTCTTCTTTAGTTAGAACTTTAACTTTACGTCTCGGTTCTTTTATTTTAAGTATATTCTTGCTTGATGGTTTATCTTTATTTACATGGTGTAAAAATCCTTTATAGTGCTTATGTCCTCCTGTGAAAACTTGTTTCATAAGTTTATCAACCATATCATTATCTATCTCTTCTGTTCTATACAAATAATCGTAAAAATTTGTCACAGTTGTGATAGCCAGATTGACAGTTTTCTCTGTCCTCTTAGCCTTAGTAGGTTTTAGAGTAACAACTTTATTATTTTCATATGGATTTCTAAGCCATCCTACAAAGTTAGATAGTATATTGATGTTAACAGTTCTGTAATCTACATTTATTTCTTTAAGATATTCAAAGTATAGTTTTAAAGAGTAAGCATAGGTCTTTTGAGTATTAAAACTCTTTTCACTATTATCTATATATTTTAAATATCTTGCTACTGGTATTATGGGTAATCCATTATCATCAAGTAATAAATATCTTCTTTGGTTATTATCTAATTTTACTTCTTGTACTTTCACTTTTAGTTCACCTTCTTCTTGCTTAGTTTGTGTATATCTGTCACATATTATACTATACTTATTACACCATTAATACTGACTATATTTAGTAATTTACCTATATAAAAAAAGATATAGGATAAGTACATATACTATACTTAATAACCTATATCTATAATACTACATTTAATAAAAAGCCTATTTCTTTTTATTATAGATTGATATTAAAAAATGCTTTATAACCTTTATACATTTCATAAATATCTACTTTTGAAACTACTTCATAAGG
>CAJFPU010000127.1 GCA_904418825.1 uncultured Romboutsia sp.
GTCCCAAATGCACTCAAAATCAGGATTCTTATTTGATTTAGTTATATTTATTAACTTAAATCTAACGTATTGAATTATAAAATTGCTCAATCTTCTACTCAACTTCTCATCTAATAAAATAATTCTAAAGTCATTTAAACTATTTATTTTTAATTTATTCTCTAATTTAGAATTTAATTTGCCGTCTATCAGTTCATGCAAGCATTCAATTATATATAACCTTGCATTCTGTAAGATGTTTTCCGTATCCAGTGAAGTTTCCTCACCAATCATAATTTTCTTACTTTCTTTTTCACATGTAAAAAACATCCTAAAGATAGGATTTATATCACTCATAACGTTCTCGCTTAAGTTCTTAGGTAACTGAATATAAAATCCTGTAATTCTTTCTCTACTCATACCTAAAGTGTAATTTTCTATATACCTTTCATCAAAACCATCTTTTTCTAATGCCTTTTTAGCATCTGCCAATTGTGATGTATTATCTCTTAAAAATTCAGATTTAACTACGTAAGTCTGATTAAACAATTCTTCTATAATATCTTCTTTTGTTTCTTTTAAAATAACTTTCCCAATATCAAACATACCTTTTCTCCTAGTTTTATTTTTTAATTAACTAGTATAAAAAGCCATTGACATGTTAAAAATAAACATATATAATATTTAATATAGTTAGCCCGCCAGCGAAACTATAACTTTCTATACTAGTTATAAATTTTTATTGTTCTACAAAATAAAGTTTATAACCTTTAGTGGTTTTTCTAAAGCCATTTAAACATTTGTAAGCACTAGATCCGACAATTCCAAGTGCTTTACAACAAGCTGAAATTGAATCAAATAACTGTTTCTCATTCGTTTTTGTATTCAAAGCTATAACGAATCTTTTTTTATGTTTAAATTTAGTTCTTCTTTTTATATTTTCAGACTGAGAAACCCATCTTAAATTAGTGTAATCGTTTGAACCTCCTTGTGAAACTGGTACTACATGATCCACAACAGCACCTTCAAAATACCCATCAACAAACGCTAATGCTACAATCTTATGTGCTTCCACACATTTATTATATCTAACTCCATCTTTAACACTATTTAATGTATATTTCAAATACTGTCCAGATGTATTCCCTTGTAAAAACTTCTGCTTTTTAAGATTCATTAGCTTGCCATCTGAACAAATCGCATAATTATCGAATACTTCAAATCCATCTATCTCTGATACATTTTTAAATTTAACCATATTAAAATCTCTCCTTTAAATCAATTAAAATTCCCTCTATGTCAACACTGTTAATCCAGTAAAAATCGTATTTTTCATCATATTTACTTGCATCTAATTCTCCTGGTGCATAGTGCTTATAAGTTGCTTTTAAATACTTCTGTGTATCAATCATATTTAATAATTCCTCATGTTCAATATCTAAAAACATAGCCAAATCAATACTTGAAACCCTCAAATCTTTCTTTATCAGCACTCCACCTCGACGAGTGCTAAAATCAGTCAAATATAATTTACCTTTATTTCTCCAATCTAACTTTTCTATTAACGCATCAAACTCATATACATTCTCCATCATATCTCTACTCTCCTATTATTATTTTATTATTTTCTATTGTATAATTTATATCTATATAGTCTAACCACTTTTCTAAACTGTCATCACCATCCAAGTTAGCTGAATTTCTTCCAAAGACTTGTTTTATTTTACCTTTTAATTTAATTTCATCATTTTGACTTAATTTCTTTTTAAAAGACTTATTTATTATTTTTTTAGACATGTCCATGTTTTCTATGTCTTTTTCGCATATCTGATTTAATAATTCATAATAATTTTTTTTATCTTTCTCATTTATTATTTTATTTTCTAATTCTGCATATTTTAAACTCATCTCTATCCTCCTAGTAACCTTATATCATACTTATAAAATACGTCATGTATTTATACATACAGTAAAATACAGTAAATACCATAATTATATTAAAATAAACCTCTACAAATTGATTCCCTTTTTCAATAAATTTCTTCATATAAATTCCTCCTATTTAATTAATTCGTATAATATGTTTACATTAAAACAATTCATTTAAGTCTAAATTTAAAATTTTAATTAGTTTATCAAGTTTCTGAACTGGTATATCCGTCTTGTTAGACTTGTAATTAAAGAATGTCGCTCTACTAACTCCTATCATTTCTGCCAGTTCATCATTAGTAAATGCTGATTCTTCAATCTTAAGTCTTAAGTAATTGAAATCCATATAATCACTCCTTGTCTAAAATTTTATACTTATATGTTAAAAAAAATAGTCTTTTTGACTATACTGTATAATTACATAAGTAAATAAATTTTGACCATTTTTTAAAAACTTTTTTAAATTTTTTTTAATATTTATGGGAATTAAATCGAAAAAGGAATTTTCAGACTTGTTATATATAATATAATTATATCATATCTTGCTAATCATTACAAGCAAAACTATAAATTATATCATATTTTTTTTCATAAGTCAAATAAATTCCTTCAATAAAATTACACTTTTATTTAATTATTAAACCAACTATTGATTTCTGCAACAACTTCATCTGTTTCAGACTCTACTGCTTTTTTATCTACATCTGATAAAAGAACATCCATCATGTTTACTCTTTTTTTAATTACTTTTTGTTTTTGTTTAGGAGCTGTATCAACTTCATATATTTCATTTGTATGGGAACCTGGCTTTAAAAAACCCTCTTTTGTATAATGTACATCTTGTTCTTTTATATATACTTCTAATTTATCAGATAAGCTATTCATATCATCATTTTCATCAATTACATACTCAATATGTTCTATTAAATTCTTAAAACAGTTACACTTCTCTAATATCTCATCGAACTTTTTACAGTTTAAGAATTTATATTTATCTAATAATTCTTTAAATGTAATTCTAGTATCATGACGTGTAACTATAGAAGGACTATATTCATCTCCATGTATCTTTGATATAAAGATATCTTCTTCTGCTTTTTTAATTGAATTAATTTTTTCGTCTATTATTTTTCTAAAATTTCCGAATTTATCTGCAAGTAATATATTTACTCTGTGTCTTAAATTATCACCATTTATATTTTCAAATATATCTTCTAAGTCGTGTTTAAAAACTTTATACATAACCTTATATCCGAATTCATTTATGTATTCATCTAACTTCTTAACTTTGAAATAAGGATATTCTGAATCTAACAACATTTCAAAATTGAATTTATAATCAGTTTGATCTGTTGTATATTTCTTATATAAATCTACTTCATATACTTCTTCATGAATAGTTTCATCTTGTTGTATTTCTTCTATGTTGTTTTCTTCAGTTGTAACATCTTCTATAACTTCTTCTGTTTCAACTACTGGCTCAACTACTTGTACATGTTTTGAGTCTTTAACAGTATCATCTTCTTGATGTCTATAATAAAGGTACTTATTTAAATTTTTATATTTACATTTCTTTAAGTACTCTTCAGTAGCCAACTTCATCATGTTATTATGATTTTCATTATATTTATTAATTTCACCTTTTACAAAGTCAAAATATTCATTCTCATTAACTTCATTTTTATCAGTTTTTAAGAAATATCCAAGTTTAGAGATACCCTTTGTCCCATCTTTTTTTTCAAAATAATAAGCAGCAACTTTTTTAATGTATCCTTTTTCAATTAGTTTGTTTTTAAGTTTATCTATACCCTTATTATTTATCTTCTTTTCTATTTCTTCATCTGTCAAATCACCTTCATAGTATTTTTTAGCTATGTCCTCTATACTCGGATATATGTAATTTTTATTTCTATTTTCATTCAAATAAGTAGTCATTGTACAGAATAATTTAATTTCTGCTGGTTCTAATTCTTTAAGCATATCTAAAACAAATTCAACATTAAATTTTTCAAAAGTAACATCAGTTTCTAGCTTAATAAAACCTTCCTTTTTTAAGTCTCCTTGCACAGATATAAATCCTTTATTGCTTAATAATTCTAAATGCTTATCGAATGTTCTTTTATTTATACCCATAACATATATCATTTTTGCAGAGTCCATAAATATATAATTATTACTATTGCTAAATGTTTTTAAATATAGCAACGTTTTTAATTCTTCCCCACTTAACTCTTTATATTTCTTACCTATTGTTATAACATTTCCTTTAAAAATTTCTTTTAACATATTTACCATCCTTTTTAAACATTATTTTAAATACTAATTAACTTCTTTTAAATTCTTTTAAGCATTTTTCAAATAGTTCGTTTCTTTCAAAGTAAACATAAGCTTTAGAAGTGTGGTAATGCACACCAGCCCCTTTAGCCTTACATCCTTTCTTTAAAGCATAATCAACAAAACTCATATTAAAACACATCATATTCTAATCACCCTTTCTTAATATATTTAATATGTAGTTCCTTCAATGTAAGAAAATCTACATTTAATTCCCTTGATATAATTTAATTATAGTATGTAGTTCCTTGAATGTCAATTTTTATACATTTAATTCTCTTGATATTATAAAAGTTAGTTCCTTGAATGTAAAAAAAACTACATCAAAGTACACCCTAACTATAAATACTAAAATATAATAACTATAAAAACTAAAATAGAACGCTACGCTTATTTTTTATTTTTTATTTAAATTATCCTCTACTATATATATACGTACAGAAATTAACATTTTTATAAATTTATAAAACACTCCTATAT
>CAJFPU010000128.1 GCA_904418825.1 uncultured Romboutsia sp.
AGAGCAATAGAACTTGTAAAGTAATTATTAGGGAGTTTAAACATGGATGAAAAAATATTTGAATTATCATTTGAAATAATAGGGTATGCAGGAAATGCAAAAGGTATAGCTTTTGAAGCAATAGCTAAAGCTAAGGAAGGTAATATAGAAGAAGCTAGAACATTATTAAAAGAATCTAAAGAAGAAGTAAATAAGGCTCATAGATGTCAAACAGAGCTTATTCAACAAGAAGCTTGTGGAAATAAAACAGATATAAGTGTTGTTTTAATTCATGCACAAGATCATCTTATGAATACTATGAACTATCAAATGCTAGCAGATGAAATAATTGATATACATGAAAGACTACAAAGATTAGAAAATAAATAACAAAAGGGTGTAAATAAGTGAATTTATTTACACCTTTTTTATGAATTAAATTGAAGAATAAATATGCTATATTAACTTAAAAGTATAACATTTAAAATAGATATAAACTTAATTTTAGATTCATATTAAGTATTTAAATAACATCTAAGATTTTTAGTATAAGATAAAAAATGAATGTAAAAATATAAATGCATTTGACTTAAGTGGATGTGAATTATATACATAAGCTTATCCATGTCCAATGTGCTTAGGGGTTATAATGTGGGCTAACATTAAAACAGTATACTATGGAGCTACAGCTGAAGATACGGGTAATATAGGTTTTAGGGATGATTTTATGTACGAATGGCTAAAAAATCGAAATGAAGATTGTTTAAGATTGATTGAAATGGATAGAAAAGAGTGTGTTGAAGTTCAACAAATGTGGCTAGCTAAAGATGATAAAAAAGAATATTAAATATATATAAATTAAATAGCTTAATCTTATAAATTTAAATACCTACATATAATCATATGTAGGTATTTAAATTTATAAGATTATACTTTTATTTGCTTTAATTAGTTTAATTATTAACATGTAGCTTAAGAATAACATATTAAAAAAATAGTGAGCGAGAACTTTAGATAAAGATAATTTTTAAATTGAAAAATAATTGAATACACATAAAAAAATTGGGTAATGACTATAATAATAAAAAAATAATATATATTGATTATTACATAAGAAAATAATATAATTTTTATGTATAAAATTGGAAAGGAAGTTATTTTTATGAAGGTTACATTACCAGAATCAGCAATAAAAACATTAAAAGATATATTAAAAGATAATCAAGAAAGACCACAAAATATAAGAGTGTACTTTGCAGGAATGGGTTGTTCAGGAGCATCATTTGGAATAGCATTAGATGAAGAAAGAGAAGATGATGTAAATTATGATGTAGAAGGATTACACTTTATAATGAGTGAAATTGAATATAGCAAATATGGAGATGTAACTATAGAAGATACGGGATATGGTTTTAGAGTAGTAGTTGCAAATATGCCAGAAAATGAATCTGGTGGATGCGGCGGAGGATGTTCTGGCTGCGGACACTAATATATAAGTTGACTTAAAACTAAGGCAACTTTTTACGTTTAAGAAAATAGTATTACTTTAATACTTGTGCATAAGTTTTAAAATACAGTTATATTAATATATTGATTTTGATTATAAAATATATTTTAAATATTGAAAAATTTGTTAGATTCATGAGCAAAGCAAGTTTTTTATACAATCTATTTGATATAAAATTTATAAACAATAATAAAAATAATGAGTTTAAATAAAGTAGATAAAATATAATCATACATATATTGATTATTTATGACAAAAATGTGTATAATAGTTATGTAGCATGTATATACAAAAATAGGAAAGGATATGATTTAAATGAAGATAACTTTACCAAAATCAGCAGTAAATACGTTAAAAGATATCTTACAGGATAATCAAGATAGACCACAAACGATAAGAGTTTATTTTGCAGGCATAGGCTGAGGTGGTCCATCATTTGGTATTGCTCTGGATGAGCAAAAAGATAGCGATGTAGCTTATGAAATAGAGGGGCTACAATTTATAATGGATAAAAATGAATATGCACAATATGGTGATATTGTTATAGAAGATACAGGATATGGATTTAGAGTAATCCCTGAAAGTATGCAAAATGATGACGGTGGATGCGGTGGAGGATGCTCTGGTTGTGGCCACTAAAATAAAAAAGGAGTGTATAAGTTTATACACTCCTTTTGTCATTATAAATTATTTATAAGTATATAAATAAAGTTAGATTTAAAACTTATTACATAATAATAGATATTATTTTTTATACAGACATATCTATATTTAAAATATGGAAGTACTAATTATAAAATAAAATTAGATAAAAATAAACTATTAAATAATATTAATATAATAGTATAATAGATAATGGGGATAAAATTAGTAAAGGTAAAATAAAATATTTATGAGGTGGGTTTATGACAAGTAAGTATTATTGTCCGAATTGTAAACATCAATTAGATGTTTTAGATGGCTGAGGAACTATAAGTTATTATTGCATGGAGTGCAATATGTTGATTTCAAGAAAGAAAATATTAACTGAAGAAGAAGTAAAAGAAGCTATTGAAAAAGAAAAGTAAATTTATAATAATAGTGTAGAATATTTAATATTTTAAAATATATTCATTTTAAATATAATAATTAAGAGTTGGTATGTATTTTTTATAAAAATAGATATCAGCTCTTTTTAATTTTAAACATTAGGTTAATATATAAATAAGAATTAGCTAAGACACTATAATTATTTTAATTAATTTATTTATGATATAAATTAGATAATAATAAAGGAGTATTATAGAGATTATTTATGTTTAGTTTTAATATTTAGTATTTTAATTTTATAAATATATATTAGGTTAAAATATCTATAGAAATTATGTATATAAATTAATTAGTAAAGGAGAATATTATTGTTATTTAGTATAGGACAAGTAAGTAAGATGTTTAATATGAGTCATGATACTCTTAGATACTATGATAAGATAGGATTAGTTAAACCAAGTATTAGAAAAGAAAATGGATATAGATATTATTCTATGAAAGAGTTAGAACTTTTAGATGTAATAAGTATAGCTAAAAGACTTAATATATCTATAAAAGATATACAAGATATAATAGATAAAGAAAATATAGAAAATTATATAAATTTATTAGACAAGCAAGAAAGAATAATAGAAGATCAAATTATATATTTAAAGAACTTAAAAGATAAAATTAGTAAATCTAAAGAAATAGGAAAAGATATGAAAGTATTTTCTAATGGAAATTTTAAAGATAGTATAACAACAGAATATATAGATAAAAAAATTGTTTTTATAAATCAAACAGATGAAATATATATTGGTAATGTTTCAAAATATAAAAATATAATGTTTCTTTTTAAAAAAGATTCAAAAAATAATAATTTAATTGATTGTAATTTAATGGGTTCTGAAATTTCTGATAAAGAAGATAAATTATTAGAAGGAAAACAATATATAAAAAAATCTTTTAAAGGTAAATATACTGTTATAACCAGAAAAAATACATATAAAGAAATAGAAGCATTTATAGTAGATATTATACAAAATAATAAGTATTTAAATAAAGAATTTGAGATTTTGGTAGAAAGTATGTTTACTATATTTAAAAAGGAAGAAGGTAGTATACATTTTGTAAAAATATATATACCAAAATTTTAAAAAAATATTGACTCTAGAGTAACTCTAGAGTTTATACTCTAATTTAGTAATCAACTAAGGAGGAGTGTATATGAATGAAAATATATTTATAAAAGACAAAATATCAAAATTATTTATACAATTTTCAACACCTGCAATCATATGTATGCTTATATCAGGGTTACAAATCATAATAGATGGAATATTTGTTGGAAATGTAGTAGGATCAAATGCTATGGCAAGTGTAAATATATCACAACCATTTATGCAAGTTATAATAGGATTTAGTATGATACTAAGTATAGGAGCTCAAAGTTTTATAGGGCGAACATTAGGTGAGGGTGATAACCAAAAAGCTAAAAATATATTTAAAACAGCAATTATTTTAACATTAATAATAGGAAGTATTGTTACATTATCAGGAATAATATTTAGCAAAGAAATAGCTTTGTTATTGGGAGCTAATGAAGTTTTATTAAATTATACATCAACTTATATAAAAACAATAGCAATTTTTGCTATACCAATGTCATTAATGTTTTTATTTGGATTTATAGATAGAATATTAGAAAGGCCAGAAATATATTTTAAAGGTATGATATTAAGCTTATTAATGAATATTATGCTAAACTATGTATTAATATATAAATTCAAATTAGAAACACTTGGTGCAGCTGTTGCAACAGGATTATCTTACTCATCAGCATTAATAATGGTTATTTGGCCTGTTATTAATAAAAAAAGTGTATTGAATATATTTGATGGTAAATTTGATAAAACTACTATAAAAACTACATTATATAATGGTTCATCAGAAGGAATAACAGCAATAGCAACAGCTACAACTTCTTATATTTTTAATACTGCATTTATGCAAATAGCAGGAGAGGCTGGAGTAGCAGCTTTTACAGCTATAAATTATGTATTACAATTTCAAGTATGTGTAATGTTTGGTATATCTGATGGAATAGTTCCAATTGTAAGTTATAATTA
>CAJFPU010000129.1 GCA_904418825.1 uncultured Romboutsia sp.
TGATAAATTAAATGAAAAGTTTATGAAAACTAAGATGTATGAAAAATATGTAAAATCATTTGTAGAAAAAGGTGGAATGACTTTAAAAGGAAAACTTTGTTTAACAGTTCCAGTTTCACTATTATTGCTGTTTATGTTTATAACTATAGAAAATAAGACAATGAGAATGATAATCATAATAATGTGGTTAACTAAGGTAATAGTATTTACAAAGATGAAGACAATAAAAGTTGAGAAGAATAAGGAGGCATACGATGGTAAATAAAAGATTATTATCACTTTGTGAAGATTCAAAAAAATGGGTATTTATGACAGTTTTAATGAACTGGATATCTATAATATGTAATATTGCAATAGTAGTTTATATAGGTAATGTAATAGATAAGTTATATAATAATGATTTTAATATAAATATTATAGGCTCAGCAATATTTATAGGCGCAATGTTAGGAATTAGATTTATATGTAATTTCTTGTCAACAAAGTTTTCTTCTAAATCTTCAACAGAAGTTAGAAAAAAATTAAGAGCAAAAATATATCAAAAACTATTAGATTTAGGTGTTAACTATAAAAATACAATATCAACATCATCAATTGTACAAATATCAGTAGATGGAGTAGAAGCCTTAGAAATATACTTTGGTAGATATTTACCGCAATTATTTTATAGTTTATTAGCACCACTTACACTATTTGTAGTGGTAGCACCAATAAGTTTTAAAGCGGCCATAGTATTATTAATATGTGTACCTTTAATACCGGTATCAATAATAGCTGTAATGAAATTTGCTAAAAAACTATTAGGAAAGTATTGGGGAATATACACTAATTTAGGAGATTCTTTCTTAGAAAACTTACATGGACTTACAACATTAAAGATATATGATTTAGATGAACAAAAAAATGAAGAAATGAATAAAGAAGCTGAAAACTTCAGAAATATAACTATGAAAGTATTATCAATGCAATTAAATTCTATAAATATTATGGATCTTATTGCTTTTGGAGGATCAGCTCTAGGTATAATAATAGCTATAAGTCAATATAGTCAAGGTAATATAACTATTGGTCAAGTACTTATAATAATATTACTTTCATCAGAATTCTTTATACCACTTAGACTATTAGGATCATATTTCCACGTAGCTATGAATGGTATGGCTGCAAGTGATAAAATATTTAATTTATTAGATGCAGAAATAGAAAAGATCGAAAACTTAACTAAAGAAGAAATGAATTTATTAAAAGATATAAATATAGAAATAAAAAATGTAGACTTTAGTTATGACAAAGAAAGAAAAGTACTTAAAAATGTAAATGTAACTATACCAAAAGGAAAAATGATTGCATTAGTTGGGGAAAGTGGATGTGGAAAGAGTACTATTACTAACTTACTTTTAAAACAAGAAAAAGTAGACAATGGTGAAATAACACTAAATGGAATAAATTTAAATTATATACCATTTGAAGTATTAACTAAAAAGGTTGGGTTTATAAACCACAGTGCATACATATTTAATGGAACAATAGAAGACAATTTAAGAATGGGTAAATTTGATGCAAATGAAAGAGAAATAAATGAAGCACTTAAAAAAGCTAATTTATATGACTTTGTACAAAGTTTACCAGAAAAATTACAAACAAATGTAGGAGAAGGTGGATCATTATTATCAGGTGGTCAAAAGCAAAGACTAGCTTTAGCTAGAACAATAATAAAAAATCCAGAAATATATATATTTGATGAAGCAACTTCAAATATAGATGTAGAAAGTGAAGAAAAGATATGGAAGTCTATATATGAGTTAGCAGAAAATAAAACAGTTATAGTAATATCTCATAGATTAGCTAATGTTAAAAATGCGGATAACATATATGTATTAGATAAAGGTAATATAGTAGAAAGTGGAAAACATAAAGACCTTATGATGTATAACCATAAATATGCACAATTAGTAAATCATCAAAATAACTTAGAAAGTATATATAATGAAAATATAATACCAAAGGAGGTGGCTATAAGTGAATAATAGACAATCAGGTATAAAAATTATGGCAAGGCTTATAAAAATACTTAAGCCACTAGCACCAGTTATGATGATAACAATAAGTTTTGGAGTACTAGGATTTTTAGCTGCAATAGCTATAACAACTTTTGGAGGTGTTGCTATTGCTACAAAACTTGGAATAGATATGTCAGTAACATTTAAAGCAAGTATAACTGTAATAATAGTATGTGCACTACTTAGAGGATTACTTAGATATATAGAACAATACTCAGGTCACTATATAGCCTTTAAGATACTTGCAATACTTAGAGATAAGGTATATAAGGCACTTAGAAAACTAGCCCCATCAAAGCTAGAATCAAAAGAAAAAGGAAATTTAATTTCAGTAATAACAAGTGATATAGAATTATTAGAAGTATTTTATGCTCATACAGTGGCTCCAATAGCTATAGCAATAATTACTTCTATAATAATAGCGTTAGTTTTAGGAAGTATTAATGTATACTTTGGATTAATATCAGCAGTATTTTATATAATAGTAGGTTATGTAATACCAGTTGTTTCTTCTAAATACTCAAATAAGGCTGGAGTAGAATATAGAGAAGAATTTGCTAAAACAAATAGTTTCTTATTAGAATCATTAAAAGGTATAAAAGAAGTATTATTATTTAATCAAGGTGAAAAAAGACTAGCTAAAATAAATGAAAATAGTGATAAACTAAATGCTAAATTAGATGATATCAAAAAACACGAAGGTATAATAAAAGCTTTCACAGATGTAACTATAATGATAGCAATATTAACTTTCTTATTTGTTGGTATACATTTAATGCAAAATAATGGATTAAATTTAGGTCAATTAGTAGTAGCAATAGTATTATTATCTAGTTCATTTGGACCAGTAGTAGCTTTAAGTAACTTATCAAATAACTTAATACATACTTTTGCTTGTGCTCAAAGGCTATTTGATATATTAGATGAAGTACCAGCAGTTGATGAAGTAGAAGGGGAAATAGCTCTTAAAACTTCAGAAATGTCTATAGAAAATATGGACTTTAACTATGGTGATAGAAATGAAAAACTATTAAATAATATAAATCTAGATATAAGAAAAGGTGAAAAGATAGCCCTACTTGGAGAAAGTGGATGTGGTAAGAGTACATTACTTAAACTTATGATGAGATTTTGGGATGTAAACAATGGATCTATAAATATAGATGGTAAGAATATAAAAAATGTTCCAACTAAGACTTTAAGAAAAACTCAAACTTTAGTTACACAAGAGACTTTCTTATTTAATGATAGCATAGAAAATAACATAAAAATAGGTAAGATAGATGCAACAATAGAAGAAATAATTAAGGCTTGTAAAAAAGCATCAATACATGAGTTTATAACTACTTTACCACAAGGATATAAGACTAATGTTGGTGAGTTAGGTGGAAACTTATCTTCAGGAGAAAGACAAAGATTAGGTATAGCTAGAGCTTTCTTACATAATGGAGATATATTAATACTTGATGAACCTACAAGTAACTTAGATACTTTAAATGAAGCTGAAATCCTAAAGAGTTTAGAAAATCACTGTAAAGACAAAACTGTTGTAATGGTATCTCACAGGAAGTCAAGTGCAGCTATATGTGATAAAAAGATTTATGTTAAAAATAATACATTAAGCTATAATTAAAGGTGAGATTATGACTAGGATAGAAAAAGAAAAACAAACTATAGAGCTTATGATAAATATATACTGTAAAAATAAGCATAAACATAAAGATAAATTATGTGATCAGTGCCAAGAATTATTAGAATATGCACATAAGAGGCTTGATTTTTGTAAGTTTGGAAATGAAAAGAGCTTTTGCAGTAAATGCCCAATACATTGTTATAAAAAAGATATGAAATCTAAGGTTAAGGATGTTATGAAATTTTCTGGACCTAGACTTATGATATATAGTCCTATACAGTTTATTAAACATATATTTGAGTAAATTAAATTGTCTTCTTTATAAGAGCTAATAAATACAATCAAATACACTGAGGACAAAATTGAAAAATAATAAAATGTAAAATTTATCTAAAACCTATATGAAGATAATTTGATTTAATAAAATTTTTATCTTTATATAGGTTTTTATTCTTTAAATATAATCACTTAAAATACTAGAGTTTAAAAATATAGTAATTTCGATATATCAATTTATATATTGTCCCTTCTACAAAGACGTTTAGCTAAGTTTTAAAGGTGAGTATAAATTTTGTAACTTTAGCATATGAAGAATTAAAAATAGTAAATATTAAATATAAAATATAATATTTTTACCTGAATTGTCAATTTAAATCAGACAAATTACTTATGAATCACTAAGCAACTGGAAGTAAGCTTTCAAATCCAGTTGCTTCTTTTATAACCTCATTTG
>CAJFPU010000130.1 GCA_904418825.1 uncultured Romboutsia sp.
ACTATTTAATAAACTTTCTACACTTTCTTTACTAAGTGAATTTACATTCAGTCCTAAGCTATTTAAATAATCTTTCATTTGATTATTGCTTTTAGGATTGTTTATATTAGTTATAGTTTTAAGTTTTTCTATTAAAATATTTTTAAAATAATTATCATAATAAATAGCATTATTAAGTAATTTACTATCTACTAAAACTCCTCTATCATTTATTTCTTGATCTAGCTGCCATAGTTTTTGCTCACTTTCTGGTAACTTAACTTTTTCTAAAATTTTTCTTATACTTCGCTCTACCTTTACATCATTTATGCAATACTTTTTAAATTCTTCGTATTTTTTAAGCACTTCTCCTTTTTTAATGTTTTCATTATTTGAAGTTAACAAATCAAGATTTTCTCTTTTATTAAAAAACCTTATTAAACTTTTACCTTCCTCAAGTTTTTGCTCTTTTAACCTTAAACTTTTAGCTACATTTTCAAGTCCATGTGGCAGTCCTAAATATAGTGCATGAACTTGAGTACATCTAAACATTTTAGGACTTAAATAAGTATTAAAATATTTTGATAAGCATACTCTTTCAAAGTTTGCATTAAATGCAGTTTTTATTATATTCTCATCAAGTATATCTTCTTTTAATTTTTCTGGTATTTTTTCATTATTTTTTAAATCTATAATTTTAATTTCTTCATCATCATAAGCATATGCAATAAGAAGTATTTCAAAGTCATTTTGAATATATTTATAGACCCCACTTTTTGTAAGGTCTATACTTGAATAAGTTTCTATATCAATAGATAAAGTTTTCATTACATTAATATCCTATCATCATAAACTTCAGAAAAATCATCAATTGCACTTGCTCTATTTAAAATTAAATTTCCATCTTGTAACTTTTGAATATTTAAAAGCTCACAAGAAATCCCCTTATTTTTACTTTCTTTGTGATTATATGGATAAAAGCTTATACTAACCCTTGCAACACACCCATTATATAACTTATCAGGATTTAATAATTTTAAATCTTTATCAACTATTTGAGGTCTATATTTTGAAGTTGCATTTATATAAAAATGATTTTTATATTCTTCTTTACTTGTGCTATCCCCATCTTTTAAACAAGTTATTAAATCCTGTGGAACTTGTCCACCCCATAAATCTAATCCATTTTTAGTAGCATTATATATACCTTCATATACTTTATTTATTGTTTCACTTTCTTTTGGTATTAATATTACCAAGCTAAATTTAGGCTCTGAAGATAATAAGTTAGCTCTTGCCTCTTTTACATTTACATAATTTAATATTACACTTCCTGTAATTACTTTTGTATTAAGTTTCATTATTTTTCCCCCTTAATTTATTGATATTTTTTCAAATATATCATCTTCTTTGTAATTTAAAGCTTTTTTTATACTTATAGCTACTTTAAGTGATGGATTTCTTTTTCCACTTTCTATCATTGAATAATAAGTTCTGTGTATATTAATCTTTTTTGATAGACTATCTTGTGTAAAATGTTGCTCTTTTCTAACTTTTCTAAGTTTATCCCTCATATTCTACCTCCCTTTTATGTGTCTTTTATTAACTTTTTAGTTACTGTTGGTAACTTTTATATTTTCATTATAATGACTAATGTTATTATTAGCAACATATTTTTCAATATTTTTCCAAAATTTATTTATTTTGTAGACTATTCGTCACATTTAGTGTTAAAATATAACTGTTAGATAAATTAGGAGGTAAATTATGATATTTGGTGATAGATTAAAACAACTTAGATTGAAACACAATGTTACTCAACAACAACTTGCTGATTATCTAGGTGTAAATAGAACATCAATAGCAGGATATGAAACTAAGGGAAAACATCCTGATTTTGATAAATTAAGATTATTAGCAGATTACTTTAATGTTACTTGTGATTATTTAATTGGACAAGATGATAAAGAATCTAGAGATTTAACAATAGCAACTCATAGAACTATGTATGATGAAAACTTATCAGAGGAAGCTCAAAAGGAATTAGATGAATTTGTTAATTATTTAAAGTTTAAGTACAAAAACAAGTAAAAAATTTATATTTAGGGGACATTATGAATAAGTTAGACAAATTATATAAATTGTGTGAGGATGAAAATATTCAAATTGAATGGGTAAGTTTCAATCCTTGTATATTAGGGGTATATATTAGTGATAAGGATATTCCTCCTACTATTGCTTTAAACAAAAGTATTTTTAATGATCGGTTAAAAACTATGGAAATTTTAGCTGAAGAGGTTGGTCACCATTTTACAACTAACGGAAATTATGCTAATAGATTACTTCACTACAGTGATAGAGTTAGGCTTAGTAAAGAAGAACAAAAGGCTGCTAGATGGGCTTGTAATTTTTTAATTAGTGATGATGAGCTTTTTGATTGTGTTAAAAAGTGTACAAGTGAGGATGAGCTTATAGAGATGTTGGATGTTTCTTTTGGGATTTTGTATGACAAGCTTAGGTTTTGTAGTGTTGAAAATAGGGAGCTTTTGTATAATATTTGTAATTATTTAAAGAGTGTGTAGGTAATTTTGTATATAAAACAATAATTATTTTAAAAGACGGGGTCGTGAAATACGCCCCCGTCTATATTAATATTAAGCTCTATTAGATTATAGTAATAAAACATTAAAATAAATATATAAGCATATTTTTAAGTACTATAATTCTACTTGAGGATATTCTACTCTTTTACCATCTTTTTGCACTAACTTCTTAGCTATATTTTGAGCCACAACCATACCTGAAGATATACTACCCTCATATCCTCCTCCAGGATTAACCCATGCTCCAACTAAGAATAAATTCTTTACAGGTGTATCACTACTTAATCTATGTCTACCAGCTTGCTTTACACTTTGAGCATAACCATAAACAGCACCCTTTGGGTTATTTGTATATCTTTCCATAGTTCTTGGAGTTCCTAACTCAGTTACAACTATATGCTCCTTTATACCTGGGAATTTTTCTTCTAATCTATTAATAAGAATATTTTCAAGATTTTTCTTTTGTTCAACATACTCACTTCTATCTTTAGACCAAGCATCATAATTATCTATAATAGTAACTGCTAAAACACCTTTATCATATTCATTAAAAGACTCATCCATACTGCTATAATTTGTAAGTAATATTCCGCACTTTTCATAATTTGAATCTATAGATAATTTATAATTTTCTTCAGGAGTACCTATATCAAAATAGAAAACTTCTTCAGGTGGAATGTTTAGTTCCTTTGGATTACAATCTAAACCTATATATAATTGACTTAAACTACACCCAATAGTAGGTTTAGTTACTTTGTCCATATATTTTTTAGGTACTACATAATTTTTAGCCATATTAAATGTATGAATTGGATTTATATTAGATACTATATACTTTGCTGTAAAAGTTTCACCATTTTTCAAAGTTATACTTTTAGCTTCATTATCTTCAAAGTTTATAGATGTAACCTCAGATCTTAAATTTACAGACCCTCCATTTTCCTTTATTACCTCTACAAATGAATCTGATAGTTGTTGAGCTCCACCTTGGATATAGTATTTTCCATGAATATGATAAGAAATCCATGGTATAAAATAATATAGGGCACATAATTCTTTTGGTGGTAATCCATAGTATGGCCAAAGAGCAGTAAATACATATACAAAATCATCATTATCAACATAATTTCTAATTACTTCATCTGTAGTTTTTCCACTCCATTTTATAAACATTAAACAATCTGTATTTAATTTGTCTAATATAGTAGCATCTTTATCTAAAATAAACTTTTCAAAACCAGCTTTAAATTTAAATATATCTTTAAATAATTTATCTATATTTTTAACCTCATTAGGAAAAAGGTCAAATAGTAATTTTTTATATGAATCTAAATCATTAGGTATATCAATTAATTTACCTTTAAATGGAACACTATAGGCAATTTCATTTTTTATTGGAGTTATTTTATCTAAAACCCCACAATAATTTAAGATATTATGTGTATTTCCACCATTATCTAAACCACCTATTCCATGTAGGGAAACGTCAAAATTATATCCACGTCTTTTGAAATTTGTAGCATATCCACCTGGAATATGATGCTTTTCAAATACACCAACCTTATAACCTAACTTAGATAACCTACTAGCGCAAGTTAATCCAGCTATTCCCGAACCTAAAACTATTATGTCAAAATTCATTATTTTAGAGTCTCCCTTCAAATTTGTGTTATAATATGTTTACAATGTAAACATATTATAACACAAAAAATATAAAAAGATATAATAAAACATTTTCCATATAATAATATTATATATTTATGTCTTACTACAT
>CAJFPU010000131.1 GCA_904418825.1 uncultured Romboutsia sp.
AATATGCATTTTTTTGTATGAAAGATTAATAGGACATAGTTTAGTAATATTTTGGTACACATATATAATAATTATATCAACCAAATTTTTTTAAAAAATGTCCTATTAATAATTAAAGCTCTAATTCTCATATTTGTATTATGTAGTATATTTTATCAATAACCTTTATGAAAGCTCTTATAATAGCTCCTACAGCCTTATAGTGGCATATAAAAAACATACTTCATTTTAAAGTTATTTGTATATCTTTTAATTTCTTTTTTAATACTTGCTTTGTTATTATTTCTTGATATCCCCACTCTAGCAAATTTATCCCTTGTTTTTTACATATTTCTTTCTTCTTCTTATCTAGTTCTATTCTTTTATTAAGTCCTTCTTCACCCCCAAAAAAGTCTATCTTTGAAAAGTGTTGTATTCCTTGATACTCAAATCCCGTATTTATAGATGGTACAAATACATCTATACTTTGTGGCGTTAACCACTTAGGTCTATATTGATATATTGCATCTGGAAAACAGCTACATATCAAATCAAACATAGCCTTTTCTGATTTCCATTTTACAGGCACTCTATTTTCTTTTACTAATATATTGTATACTTTATTTTTTTCTTCCATATAATCTATTCGTTCAGAGCGTGTATCTAAAACCTTTCGATACATATCTTGAATTGGCATCATTATATTTTTTCTTAAATAATAACTTAACTCTAATTCATCTTTAAAGTCTTGCTTTTTGATAATTTGCTCTATAATATCTCTAGATTGTATTATTCTAAAAACATCGTTATCACGTCTCATTTGATTTCCACAAAAATGTGTAAGACTATTAGGTTTTTTATAGCATATAACTATATCATCTTTAGCTACTAAGTCAACAATAAAAGATATATCTATACCATAAATTTTATATCCCATTATAATATCTTTATTTGTACCTCTTTGTCTCATTAATTCCCAAAGTAAACTAATTTCTTTTTGTTGACTGTTTTTTAGAACTACCATATGATTCTTACTATCGTCATCATCATAAATATTAGGCAAAATTTTATGATGATATGCTTTTTTAGCAATTTCGCAAGCTATGTAATACTTTTCAGATGGCATATAACTAAAAAATAAACATACGTACTCAGGATTATCATATTTTAATATTTCTCTATTTATATGTTTTAACTTTTCATGAATATCATTATCCTTACTTTTATAATTTTGTGTAACCATTAATTCAGTTTTATCCATATAAAATATTTCTTCTTTAAATGACAGCATCAAAAACTTTTCTAATCCTCTAGTTTTAAATTCTTCTGATATATTTTTAATTTGTTCTTTTTGTTGATTACTTAATTTAAAAATCTCTATATACTCTTCTATTTTCATTTATATCACCCTAATAATTAATTATATTAACTCTTTAATAGTTTTCCTGCTACTTATAATAAATTCAACACTACTTTCTACTATTAACCTATTTATATTTTTAACAATATCTTCATTAATCTTCCATTTTTTAAATTTCTTCATGTCATCATTTTTTACTAACATAGCTAATACTTTAGTATTTATTGGCATTATATGTACCTTACCTTTGATACCTTTATCAATAGCAGACATTTCACATTCTATACTAGGGTTATCAGATGTTAAAAATTCATATCCTTCTGGTACTATCATAAATATTACTTGAGCATTTTTTGAATTGAATTTTGATAATGTGTATATTAAACTCTTATCATCTTTTTTTAAAAACTTTCTCATATCTGCTAATAAAAGATTTTTAATTATTTCTTCATCATAAAGTAGTATTTTTAATAATTTTAACTTTATATCCCATTTTAAATTATTATTATTCAAAATTGCTTGTATTGCAAATTTCCTGTAATTTTCAATGCCATTAAATGCTCTATATACCATACAAGTCATAAATGTAATTATATTTTCTTTTTCAAATTCATTTACCGATTTTTTATTTTTTTTTGTAACACAACCATTATTATTGATATCGTTATTTATTTTCGATACTATAGAAGTCCATCTTTTCTCCATTTTCTCTTGAAATCCATCTTCTATATCTAATATTCGCTTTGTTCCATTTAGAAATTTTTCAATATCTTCTTTAGTTCTACATAAACTATCTTCAAAAACTGTATAGTTATCTATCTTGCCACCAATAGTTCTTATATCAACTTCTTCTCCATCTTTATAAATATTATTTTTATTATATTTATAAGTAAAAGTAACTGAACTATGGCTATTTTTTACTTTTTGTGGTGGTCTACTATTCCATTGCTTCATATAAACACAAGGAACTAAATGTTGATACTTTTTTTCTACTCCCATTTAAAAATACTCCTTTACAATAAATATTTCCTCAATATAATAATGTTAAAAAATGTAACATAACAAATTAAGATTATGCTACATTTAAAATAAAATGAACATTTTATATACTCACTCTATCTATACTTATTTGTAATGATTTTATAAAATTATTTATTTTATCTATTTGATTATCATCCGAGTTTAAAACCTTAATTACTGTATCATCAGCTAAAGCTCCATATTTAATATTAGATTTCAAAAATTCCAAAAAGCTCAAAACTATGTGATATATTACCATAGAAAATTTTGTTAGTCTAATTTCATCTAAATCACATTCTACAAATATTTTTGTAATATTATTTGTAATACTATTTAAATCATTTTCTAATTTAAGTGTATTTGAACTATTAGATTTTTTACTTACTATAGTTATATCATCTAATAAGTATAATATCTCTTTCAATCTATTTGTTATTAAATCTAAACTAGTGTTAAATATATTATTTGTAGCATTATCTCTTTCCATATTTATGCCCTCCTAAAAACAATTTTATCACTATATACTATATCATATAAAACCTATCAAACCTAGTATTTTCAATTTGTATATACAATTTAAAATCACATTTTATCTTGTATATTTTACTCTATTTTCTTATAAGTTTATAAAAAAATAAGATAACATTTAAGTTATCCTATCTTTCTATTAAAATCCTACTCCACCAGCTAATCTTGATTTTCTAGTATTCATAGATGTTATTTCTTCATTTATATATTTAGCACTAGCTTTTGCTATCTGTCTACCATCAACTTGTAATGTAGAATTTACATTTACT
Organism: uncultured Romboutsia sp.; assembly: GCA_904418825.1. GTDB lineage: Bacteria > Bacillota > Clostridia > Peptostreptococcales > Peptostreptococcaceae > Romboutsia. The sequence goes on from CAJFPU010000131.1 coordinate 3,157, forward strand.
GTTCTTTCACTCATTAATACATTTAACATTTCAGTTAATAATTTATTTTGCTTTTTCATTTCTTCATACATTCTGTCATTAGTTCTTGAACTAGTTTTAGATATACCAACTTGTGATGGTTTATATCTTGCACCATAGAAATCTACATTGTTTCTACTTAATGTAGACATTTGTTCATTCATTGCTTGTGTTAGTGCCTGTGTAGATGTTTGAAATACTGTAGCTCTAGTTACTGTAACTTTACCTGTTATACCTTTTGATAAAGTATTTCTAATACTATTCCAATCTGATATAACACTATTTTTCAGTTTTTCCATAGAATTTGAACAACCATTGTATAATGAACTAAAAGAACTTTTAGCTGATTGTTCTAAAGCACTAACACTCTTTTTAGATTGATTATACATAGTGGTTGCATCTTGCATAACATTAGTCTTAGTTTTTGACATAGAAGTAGTTACACCTTTGTATAAGTTCGTCATAGATTGTTTTGCACTTTCTTCTAATTTACTAAAACTCGTTTTTACACCTAAATATGCATCACTACCAAATTGCTTTATTACTCTAGCACTTTCATCTAAATTTTGTTTTGTTGCTTTTGGTATTTCTCCTGTAGATGTTAAAGCTATATTTCCTAATCCAGATAAACTATTTTCAACATCAGTTTTCATAGCATCCATATTAGCTTTGGCTTTATTTGCTCCATCTTTAGTATTAACATCAATTACATTAGCTGTTTCTTTAGTCTTTTGGTCTGCTGTAGTTTTAATTTCATCAAAAGTTTGTTTCTTACTTCCTTTATAAAGTTCATCACTTAACTTAGCATTTTCAGCTAATTTTCTTTCATTCTCTTGAATATAATTTATAGTTTCTTCGTGTTGTTGCTTTGCTATTGCAAGTCTTTCTTCCATCCCTGGAAATAACTTTTCAGCTATTGGATTATTAACAAATATTTCTAATATACTTATCTGTATTTCTTGGAAGAATGCTTTTAGCTGATTAGCCATAGTTTGAACATTTAATACTACATTACTTACACCTAAACCTATAGATGAAAATAATAAATTAAAAGTTTCCATTACAGTAGTTAATATAGGTAATACACCACTACCAATAGTTTCTTTTAACTCATTCCAACTGTTGCTAAAATCTTGCTGTGATGCTTGATAACTTCCTTCATAAGCACCTGTT
>CAJFPU010000132.1 GCA_904418825.1 uncultured Romboutsia sp.
GCAAGAAGCTAATGTAACAAACATTTCTAAACATTTAAATATAACAAAGGGTGCAGTTAGTAAAATAACAAAAAGACTTATTTCAAAAAACTTAATTGAGTCTTATAGGATTACTGACAATAAACAGAAGATTTTCTTTAAATTAACTGATAAAGGAAATGCCATATATGAGGAGCATAAAAAAGGTCACGATTTATGGTTAAAGCGAGATAGTGAATTCTTTAAGCAGTTTTCTAAAAAAGAGATTGATATAATATGTGATTTTATGGTCAAATATAATGACCATTTAGATAATCAAATCAACAATATAGAAGGGGAATAATTATGGATATTTTTGAATGTATTAAAACTAAAAGAAGTGTAAGAACATATGAAGATAAGTGCATATCAAATGAGGATATGGATAAACTTATAGAATTAGGAACAATGGCATCTACTGGTTCAGGTATGGAGCCATGGGGATTTGTTGTTTTAAATAATAAGGAAGAAATAAATCAATGGTCTGAAAAAATCAAAGCACATTTGCTAGAAAATATGGACAACTTTCCTTATTTAATACAATACAAAAGTTGGCTAGAAAATCCAAAATATAGTGTATTTAATCATGCTAATACTTTACTTATTATATATGGAGATAAAAATTCTCATTGGAGAACTTATGATTGTTCTTTAGCAGCTGGAAATATTATGTTAGCAGCTCATGAGATGGGAATTGGAACTTGTTGGATAGGATTTGCTGAGTATATGTTAAACACAGATGAATTCAAGCAAAAATATAATATACCAGAAAACTTTGAACTAATATGTCCAATGAGTATTGGATATATGAAAAAAAGACTTGATCAGCCCAAAAGAAAAAAACCAACTATTTTTTATAGATAAAGAAAAAACTAAATTTTAATATAATGCAAACCAAAAGATAGTGTATATATTACCCTACTTTTGGTTGCTAAAATAAGTTATAAAATCATAAAACATATCTCAATTTTATTTGCAATTACTGATTGTTCTTCCAGCTATATATATGATTAACTTTGCTTCTTCTTCTGGTGATTTCACACAATCTGATAGAATCCATTCTTTAAGAAGTCTTATTGTTCCATATTGAACATAAGAAGCAATTGCCTTTTTTTCTTCAAAATCCATATTTTCTGGTAATTGTTTTATAACCATATTATCAAATTTTGGTAGTGATGTTTTTATATTTGCAATAAGGTCGTAATTATCTTGAGATATTATAAGTTTTACAAACTCAAGATTATCTTTTATATATTGTAAAACATGAGTAAGAGATTCATCAATACTTTTGCCCATTGAAAGGTCATTGATAACAGTAAATGAAGTACTTTGTATATATATATCAGCAATTTCATTTAATACATCATATTGACTTCCGTAATGATTGTAAAATGTAGTACGATTAATTCCTGCAATTTGACATAATTTTAGTATTGATATTTTATTAATATTACATGTTTTTAACATTTTCAATAAAGCCCCACGAATCAATTGTTTTGTCAACATAACTCTTTGATTTGAATGTTTTTTTTCTGACATAACTTCCCCCATTAAATTCAACATTTTCAAAACATCTGTCGGTTGTAAAATTAACAGTTGTCTATATAATTATAGTTGTTGATATAATTATAAAATATACAACAACTAAGTCAATAAAAAGGAGTTAAAAATGAAAAAAAAGATAAAAAAAATACTAACAATAGTTTTTACATGTATATTAGTTATAGCCATATTTGTTGTTGGTTATGGAATCAAAGAGAATGCTCGAATTAATAAAATTGTAAAATCACACAACGTAGAGCAAATATCAGAACAAAATAATGTTTTAGAAAATAATAATAATAATTCTAAATACATCAAAACTGGTGTTCAACAGATTATGTTAGGAACAATGTGTAATAATTATGAAAATGCTTTACAAACATTACTTAATATAAAAAATGCTGGTTATGATTCTATCGAATTAAATGATTTTATGAGTCAAAAATCTTCTATGCTAGTAAAACTTATGACAAAATTCTCGGGAATGTCTATTGGCAATGCAGACAAACTTGATTGGTCAAAATTAATTAAAGAAAGTGGTCTAAATGTAATAAGTCTACATAGTGATTTAGTAAGTATTGAAAATAATCCAAAATCAATAGCAAATAGAGCAAAAAAATTTGGGACAGATACTATAGTTATTACGGGTATGTACAAATTTGATTATAGTAATTTAAACGATGTAAAGGAACTTGCTCAACGTCTAAATAAGGTTGGAAAAGCTCTTTCAGAAGAAGGAATACGTCTTTTATATCATAATCATAATTGTGAGCTACAAAAAGTTACATCTGAAAAGACAGCTTACGATATTATAATTGAAAATACAGATCCTAAATACGTAAATTTCGAATTTGATAGCTATTGGATGATAGACGGTGGTGCTAATGTTCAAGCTTTAATGGAGAAACTAGGAAGTAGAATGAAATTATGGCATATAAATGACCGTGGTTGTACACAATCAGGTCCTTATATGACACCGATACTAAAAGAAGATGCAACTGAGTTAGGTCATGGAAATATTGATCTAGATACATTATCATCAATTGCTATAAAAAACGGGGTAGAAGGTATTGTACTAGAAACTCATCAAAACTGGATAGATAATGATCCTATTAAGAGTATTCAAGTTAGTAGTAAGTATATACAAGAAAAATTTAATAACAAGAATACAACTAACTAAATTAAAAATTAGTATTAATTTAAAAATAGCAATTACTTAGATATTCTTCACATCAAAGTAGTTGCTATTTTATAGTTTATATTATTAATATATTGCAAAGCAAAAGGATATGAGCTATGCTCTTATTTTTTACAAGTGTCGTAAAAACCGACGGGGTATATTTATAACTTTAATAATGCATTTTATTTAAATGAGGACTTTTTTTATACTAAAAAATAAGATAAACTGTAAATTATTATGAAATAAAAGCTAGTCAAGTTGACTAGCTTTTTTAATTACAAGGGAAATTTGTATATTAAAGTTATATCAATATATTTAATAAATTAAAAAGATACAAAAATATTATAACATTAACGTAATCTGATGATTGAGTTAATGTTATAATATAGTAAAGATTGCAATTGTTATATAATATAAAAGAAATACAAACAATGATTTTATATTATATATATTTTTATAGAAAGAAGGTAAGTAATGAAAAATATAACAATAATATCTTTACTAATAGCAACATTTTTATTATCTGGATGCACAAAAACTAATATTTATAATACGACTGATGCATACAATTACTTAACAGAAGATGCTAATAAAATTAATAATTTAAACATTGATATATTAAAAAATGAATTTAAAAATTTACAATATAAAGACATAACTTTAAGTAAAATACCACAACTTAATGTTGAAAATATAGAAAATTATTCTGCGTATAGTTTTTCAGATAAAGAAGGAGCCATAACTATATTTTTTGAAAAGGAAAACATAATAGCAGTTGAAAATGAAAATAAAACTGATAATTCTAATGTATATATTCAATACATAACAAATAAAAATATTGAAGAAATCGTATCAACTTATAAAGATTCGAACTCTTTAAGAGTTAGGGATACGTCGATTTATTTTAAAAAGCAAGAAGAATTCATAAATCTAGTTGATAATGAAATCAATAGTTATTCACTTTCAGAATATAAAAAATTAGTAAAATCACTTACCGATAATCCTAAACTATCTTTAAATGATATAGAAAATATTTTAAATAAAGAATCTGTATATTCAGAAGAAAGAGAAATTAACAATGTAGATACAAAGCTTTACACTTTTGATTATAATGACTCTACTATTAGTATATTTATTGACTATAATAACGTAGTCCAATGCATAATAGTAGATAACTTAACTATTGAGCAAGATACAACTAGACTAACTTATAGTTTTGAGTTTAATCCATATGTAACAGAAATTACTTTTAGAACTTCTATTTATCATATAAATACACCAAGAGAAGTACAGAGTTTTAATAATGATACACTTAATATATTGAAATAGAAAATAGATCATAACTAATATATTACAGACTTTAAGTAAAAGAAGCAAAAACTATTAGAATGGAATCATATGCCTCTCCTACGCAAAATTCTGTATATAAAACATTAAACAGCCAAGTTCCCTTTTCTTTCGAGAGTTATTTTTCTATATTGGTTATATAATTAGTTTGCCTTTTAGAATCTTCTTTTAAATAGCTTAAAATTAAATAAATGGATTCTAAAAATAACGGGTTTACTTTTGAGGTGTAAAGGTAATTC
>CAJFPU010000133.1 GCA_904418825.1 uncultured Romboutsia sp.
GTTAACCATGCAGCTTGTACATTATTTGTATTCGCGTACGATTTTGTGCTTATTCCACTACCAAGTATTATGCATATTGATAGTAGTAATGATAATGTCTTCCTCATATTTATGTCCCCCAAAATATTAATTAGTTACTCTACTTAAAAGAGTAACAACTTCTGCTCTTGTCATGTTATCCTTTGGTGCAAGGATTTCTCCATCAGTTCCTTGGATATATCCTTTTTCAACATTTCCTTCAAGTGCATCTTTTGCCCACTCAGCTATTTGATTATAATCAGAGAATTTTTTTATTTTATCATGATTTGTATCATCTAATTTCATATAATTAGATAACATTTTTGCCGCTTCTTGTCTTGTTACATATCTGTCTGGCTCAAATAGTGTACTTGATACTCCTTGTGCTACTCCATTTGTAACTGCTATGTCTATTTCATCTTTTGCCCAGTTATCTTTAGTATCATCAAATACTATTCCACTCTTTTTAGTAAGTCCAAATACTTTATTAAATATTTTTACAAACTCATTTCTTTTTATTGGATTTTGAGGTCTAAACGTACCATCTCCATATCCATCTATATACCCTTTTTCTACAAAACTTTGTATTTGAGAATATGCCCAGTAATCTTGACTTACGTCATTAAATTTTATTTTGTCATCTTGTTCTGATTCAGTAGTATCTAATTCTATATAGGATGCTGAAACATACCCATGTGTTCCATTGTATTCTATTTTATACCAATTGTTGCTTTTAGCAACAATCTTAACTTTCTCTCCACCACTTAATGTACCTATTATGTCAAATGATGTTGATGGACCCTTTCTTACATTTAAACTATCTGTATTTATAACTTTTCCTGTTGCTGTAATTTGACTTTCTTCGATTATTACATTTGATTTTAAATAGTTTTCTATTCCATCTGCTATACCTGTAGCTAGTTTATCTTGGTAATCTGAATCAGATAAGTTCTTAACTTCTGATTCATTACTTATAAATCCACATTCTACTAATGCAGATATCATATTACTCTTTACTAAAACTGTAAACTCTGCATTTTTTACACCTCTATTAGTTGCTCCTGTTTTATTTATAACCTGCGTTTGTACATCATTGCTTAGTGGTTTCTCTTCTTCTTTATTTCTATTATAATATGTCTCTATACCATTTGCTGATGCTGATTCAGCTGAATTTTGATGTATTGATACAAATGCATCTGCACCATAATCATTTGCCATTTCAGCTCTCTCAGATAAAGAATAATAAATATCTGAGCTTCTACTCATTTTTACATCTATACCTCTGCTCTTTAATTTAGATTCTATCTTTTTTGCAATTTGTAAGTTTAAATCTGATTCTCTATATCCAAATCCTAATGCTCCTGGGTCGCTTCCTCCATGACCTGCATCTATAAACACTTTGTAGTATTCTCTAGGTTGATCCTCTTTAGATCTAATGTTAAGCGTTGATACTGATGAGTTTACATATATTTCTATTATATATACTTTTTGACCAATTCTTTGACTTAAAAATACTGTACCTTCATTAATTGCTTTTGCAATTCCATTTGAATTTATATCTATAGTTTCATTATCAGACAATTCCCAGTTAGGATATTGAGATAAATCTAAAGTTTCCCCTTTCGTTAAATATATTCCAGGTTCAACTACTACATCTTTTAAATCATATTTATTTATTACAGATAAAAATTCATCTTCTATACTATCTGCATTTACAATAGATGTTTTTGATAATATTGGTAGTGATATTAGCATTGTAAGTAGCATTAAGTTTCTTATGTTTTTTTTACACCTCATATTAGTTCCTCCTATTTATATATATTTTTTATACATTTTATAATATATTTAGTTATAATTTTGTTAATAATATTATATTAACACAAAAATAGTAATAAAATAAGACGGATAACTAAAATTCGACTTATTTTATTGCTATATATTATTGTCTAATTTTTTATCCCTACTTAATATAGTTACAGCAAGAATTGAAACTATATTAAATAAGATTAAATTAAAAAATATGACACCTGTAGAATACAGGTGCCATATGGTTGCTTAAAGAGTTTTTTATCAAAACTGTACTGCACCCCAATAGTTGGACCAAAATCTAACGATTGGGGTGTTTTTTATGACTAAATATGATTTTAACTTTAAAATGAAAGTTGTTAAATCTTATTTAGATGAAGAAGGTGGACTTGGTTCAATAGCAAAGCAATATGGTATTGATAGTGAAACTCAAGTTAAAACATGGGTTAATGCATATAATTCATTAGGCTAAGATGAATTAAAAAGAAAAACACAAAGACCTAATTTCAAATCTATAAACGAAGCTTTAAATAAAGATATAAAGATTACAAATGATTTCAACTTTAGGAGAACTTTTTACTCAGATCAAGGTTGGGCATATCAAATGAAGAAATATAGTAAGATACTTAAAAATAATAAAATATCTCAAAGTATATTCCGAAAAGGTACATGCCTTGATAATTCACATATAGAAAATTTTTTTGGAGTAATTAAACAAGAAATGTATTATGGTAAGACATATAGAAGTTTTGAAGAACTAAAGTTAGCTATTGAAGAATATATTTATTATTACAATAATAAATATATTAAAGAAAAATTAAATTGGCGTAGTCCAGTTAATTATAGAATTGAATATGAATCTAAATTTATATAAAATTAAAAATACTAGAATTAAAACTCATTCCAGCATAAAGTCCAACTTTTGGGTCTCAGTACACCCTATTACATTTGCTATATATACACCTATTGGATTCAAGTCCATTGCAATTACGATTGGTATTTATCCTCTTGTTTCTGTTAATGGAATCATCTCTAAAATAATTATTTCTAAGTATCCAAAAGTATCTTTAAATATTTAATTCTAATCTAAATTGATTTTATAATATATTAAATTATTAATATATTTATAGTATAAAAAAGACTATACATTAGTATAGTCTTAATTGGAGCTGGTGATAGGAATCGAACCTACAACCTGCTGATTACAAGTCAGCTGCTCTACCGTTGAGCCACACCAGCATATGGCGGGAATAACAGGACTCGAACCTGTGACCCATTGATTAACAGTCAATTGCTCTACCAACTGAGCCATATTCCCATTTATATCAATAAATATAAGCAAGTCTATAAGCGGAGTTCTGTATTTGACAATCATCTTTCTAGGCTTATTGTCACCAATAAGCTCAAGCGACCTACCAACCGGAGGATGCGAGCAACATCCTTTTAGCCCTATCTTGGTCTTGCTCCAGGTGGGGTTTACACGGCTTTGCTAGTCACCTAGCAAACGGTGAGCTCTTACCTCGCCTTTTCATCCTTACCACATAAGTGGCGGTTATTTTCTGTTGCACTTTCCTTAGGATCACTCCCACTAGGCGTTACCTAGCACCCTGCTCTATGGAGCTCCGACTTTCCTCACGTAGCAATATACTACCCGCGATTGTCTGGCTTACTTAATATTTAATTGACAATATATATATTAACATAAGATTTATATTGTGTCAAAAGTAAATTTTTGTTTTTAAAGTAACTTTGAGTTAATTTTTATAAAAAATAAATTATTAATGATTAGTTAACAGTATTAAATTCTGATACTCTTTTCTCTAACTTAGATACTTTTATCTTAACCTTATTTAACTCATTTGTATTATTTTCAGTTAATAATTCTAAAGTCTCAAATCCATCAGTCATTTTATATTCTATCTTATCAATTTTAGTATTCATATCTTTTATTTCTGACTTCATATCTTTTATTTCTGACTTCATATCCTTCATCTCTTTTTGCATATCTAATAATATTTCTAATATTTTGCTCTCCATTATTTCAACTCCTTAGTTTTATAATATATATTATAACATTTTTATTCATAAAATAACTATATTTAACTTAATTATTTCTATTAAATATTTTGATATAAATAAAAAAAGACTATATTTTTGTATAGTCTTTATTGGAGCTGGTGATAGGAATCGAACCTACAACCTGCTGATTACAAGTCAGCTGCTCTACCGTTGAGCCACACCAGCATATTAAATTTTAGAGTTAGTACTCTGAAAACTGCATATCATTTAATATTCATCATTTATATTGGTCAAGTCCTCGACCTATTAGTATCGATAAGCTAAATACATT
>CAJFPU010000134.1 GCA_904418825.1 uncultured Romboutsia sp.
AATATCTTAACTCCTTCTATAACAACACTTACTGCATCTTCTGGTATATTAGTTTCATTATCAACTATTTCAACAACTGATGCAGATGCTAATGTTACAAAGTAATCACAACCTGCTTCCATAGCTTCTTTCTTTTCAGCTGTAGGAACTATTATAACCTTAGCTTTCTTTGATGGTGGTACGTTCATTTCAGCTCTTACGTTTCTTATGTTTCTTATACCATCCATTGTTAAGTTCATCATTTCTTCTTCTTTACCCATGTTATCAGCTTCGTTGTAGTGAGGGAACTCTGCTATAACTATACTTCCTTCTACTGTTGGAAGGTGAGTGTATATTTCCTCTGTTATAAATGGCATATATGGGTGAAGAAGCTTTAATATTTTTTCTAATACATATGTTAATGTATATAAAGCTGTTTGCTTAGCAGTTTTGTCATCAGAATATAATCTTGGCTTAACTATTTCTATATACCAGTCACAGTACTCAGACCATGCAAAGTCGTATATCTTTTGAGCAGCTATTCCAAGGTCAAACTTGTCCATATTGTCTGTAACTTCTTTAACAACATTGTTTGCTCTTGATATTATCCACTTATCAGCTAAAGTCATAGAGCTTTCAACTGATTCTCTAGTTACACCATTCATTATCTCTTCATCTATATTCATGAATACAAATCTTGATGCATTCCATAATTTATTTGCAAAGTTTCTAGCAGCTTCAACTCTTTCCATGTGGAATCTCATATCATTTCCTGGTGAGTTTCCTGTAGCTAACATGAATCTTAATGCATCTGCTCCGTATTGATCTATTACTTCTAATGGATCTATTCCGTTTCCTAAAGATTTACTCATCTTTCTACCTTCAGAATCTCTAACTAGCCCATGTATTAATACATGTTTAAATGGAGTTTCTCCCATACAGAACATTCCTGCAAATGCCATTCTTACTACCCAGAAGAATATTATATCATATCCTGTAACAAGTACACTTGTTGGATAATAGTAGTTTAACTCTTCTGTGTTATGTGGCCATCCTAATGTTGAGAAAGGCCATAATGCAGAACTAAACCATGTATCAAGAACATCTTCATCTTGCTTGAAGTGAGTATGTCCACACTTAGGACATTTTTGTGGCATTTCTTTAGCTACTACTACTTCTCCACATTCTTGACAGTAGTAAGCTGGTATTTGGTGACCCCACCATAATTGTCTTGATATACACCAATCTCTTATATTTTCTAACCATTGAGTATATGTTTTATCAAACTTATCTGGTACAAATTGTAAATCCTTATTTTTAAGTATTTCTAAAGCTGGTTTAGCAAGTTCATCCATCTTAACGAACCATTGGTCAGATAATCTTGGCTCAACAACAGTTTTACATCTATAACAAGAACCTACATTATGATTGTGATCTTTTATAGCTATTAAGTATCCTGCTTCATCTAAGTCAGCTATAAGTTGCTTTCTGCACTCATATCTGTCCATACCTTCGTACTTACCAGCTAACTTATTCATTGTTCCATCTTCGTTCATTACATTTATCTTTTCAAGATTATGTCTTTGACCTACTTCAAAGTCATTAGGGTCATGAGCTGGAGTCATTTTAACTGCTCCTGTACCAAACTCTAAATCTACATAATCATCCGCAACTATTATAAGTTCTCTTCCTATCATTGGAAGTATAGCATGTTTACCTACTAAATGCTTATATCTTTCATCTTCTGGATTTACAGCTATACCAGTATCTCCTAACATTGTTTCTGGTCTAGTTGTAGCTATTTCTAAGAATTCATCACTACCTGCTATTGGGTATTTTATGTGATAGAACTTTCCGTCATGTTCTTCATGTTCAACTTCCGCATCTGATAAAGTTGTTTTACAATCAGGACACCAGTTTATTATTCTGTTTCCTCTATATATTTGACCTTTTTCATAAAGTTTCACAAAGAACTCAGTAACTGCTTCATTACATCCTTCATCCATTGTAAATCTTTCTCTATCCCAGTCACAAGAATCTCCTAACTGTTTCATTTGGTCTACTATTTTTCTACCAAATTCATTTCTCCAGTCCATAGCTCTCTTTAAGAATTCTTCTCTTCCTAATTCGTACTTTGTTTTTCCTTCTTGTTCTTTTATTCTTTCAACAACCTTAACTTCTGTTGCTATAGAAGCATGGTCAGTTCCCGGTTGCCATAATGTTTCATATCCGTCCATTCTCTTCCATCTTACAAGTATATCTTGTAACGTATGGTCAAGGGCATGTCCCATATGTAATTGTCCTGTTATATTTGGCGGCGGAAGCATTATTGTAAATGGCTTCTTATTTGGATTTGGCTTAGATTTAAATAATCCATCTTCAACCCACTTTGAATATAGTCTTGATTCAAAGTCTTTTGGATTATACGTTTTTGGTAAATTAGTATTTTCCATTTTATTTCCTCCTTAGTTTTTATTTAGTAAATTACTTTATTTTCAATTTAGTATTAAAAATCTATTTTGCTCAAATATTGAGCATAAAAAAGAGCCTTTCATCCCATAAATAAGGACGAAAAGCTCGCGTTACCACCTTAATTCCATATTTTATATTTATTTTATAATAAATAATAAAATTATGACTCTCAATAGATTTTATCGATTCTCACCGTCTAAACTTACTATTATTTCAGTCTAGAAACTCCGAAGCTACCTTCTGTAAACCTATACTTGGAAAATCTTTCAGCCTATGAACTTTCCTCTCTTTTAGCAGTATTTACATACTCCTCTTCATCATCGTTTTGTATTTAATTCACATTTAATTATATCTAATTACCTTTATTATTGTCAATTATTTATGATAATATATGTATTTTTTTAAATATATTATTATAAGTTTTTACTCCAAAAATTCATGGCTTCTATATCCTCTGTTATAGGAAGTATTTGATATCCACGTTCCTTTAATACTTTTATAATTCCATCTAAAGCTTCAACCGTTTGTTCTTTTTCATGTATTAATAAAACTAACTCATCTTTATTTCTTCCATTTAAAAGAACATTGCTTACAATATTATCAGTTGTAGCTTTCCAATCTTCTGTATCTAAATTCCAATCCCATACTAAAAAATTATTTTCTATTAATATTTTATATGACTCTTCTGGAGTATATGGTTTACTTCCATAAGGAATCCTTACTAAATTTGATGTTTCACCTGTTATTTTATAATATGTGTCTCTACATATAGAAAACTCTTCTAATGTTGCTTGAGGTGTTTTATATAACCTTTTTACATCATGACTTACACTATGAAATCCTGCTCCATGTCCATCTTGTTGTATCCTCTTAACTTCATCTTTGTATATATTCATATTCTTATTTATCATAAAAAAAGTAGCTTTGACATTATTTCTATCTAATATATCTAATATCTGTTTAGTAAACTTTGATGGTCCATCATCAATGGTTATATAAGCTACTTTATCATAAGTTATATTCGTCTCTTTACTTGATATTTCTAAATCTTGATTCGTTGTTTTACTTGTTTTATCATTATTTATAGTTGTATATACTTCTTTATTATGATAACTTACATCTTCTTCTTCAAAAATAAATTTAACCAATATTCCACATAATAATACTAATAAAGAAATAAATACTATTCTTAAACTTCCCTTGAAATTATATTTCATCCCCCAAATGCTCCTTTTTTAATTTATAACATTGATCGTCTGTCTAATTAAATTTCTTTAATATAAATTTAGTTTGTTTATTTTTCTATTTTTTTAAATTGTTTATATGATTTTGATATATGTGTATTAAATATTAAAATTCTCTTATATCATATTATTAAATGTAATAAACGATTATAACTAAACTTATTAAAAATAGTAGTTTCCAAATAACGTATAAATTGTTATTTTTCAATAGACTTACCATATACATAAACTTAATTTAATATAGTATCTTAAATATATTTTTGATATATACTTTATATATTTGCTATATATCATTCTTCTTAATATATTTATGCTTATATATAACTAAACATTCTTAATTTATTTTATTTGCTCTGTTAAATAATTGTGTTATTAATTATATAGAAATAATGAATTAATGATATAATGTAATAAAGTTCACAATTGTTATATA
>CAJFPU010000135.1 GCA_904418825.1 uncultured Romboutsia sp.
CTCAAATATAAGTGAATTGAATAATAAAATATAAAAAGCTACACATCCCAATATTAATCAGGTGTGTAGCTTCTTTGTTTCAAAAATCTAGAATGTAAGTATCTAAATACCTATCATACTTTCTCTATTAACTTATGTCAATAAAGGTATTAAGCACTTTTCTTATGTCTGTTTATAATAGCTCTTATGTAACTTTCAGACATATTGTACTTAGTCGCTAGTTCTTTATGATTAAATCCATTGTACTCAGATATAATTTCTCTGTCACGAGCTTCTTTGTATATCATTTTTTCAGTAGGAAAGTACACAGATGTTCCCCCAAATTCTTTAAATAAAGCCTTAACTTTGTCCATTCCAAGCTCTATAGCTATATTTTCAAATTGTGGAGGTAAATCACTTATCTTTAAATCCATAAAATATCCTCCTATAAACTTATTTATAGTTGATATTCTACAAATATTTAATATTACCTACTAAGAGTAATAAAAAACAACCACACAATAACCACATATTTATAAAGACCCATTTCATGATACCACTCTATAAATTCCAATGAATTAAAAAATATATTTGAAATAACTTTATTATCTATCTTCTTAGTTTGCTGCATCTGTAATTGATATATTTGAAATAACTTTATTATCTATCTTCTTAGTTTGCTGCATCTGTAATTGATGCTCTTTAGGTTTATAATTCTAATGTTTCTATTATTAACAACTATTAACTCAAATGTACTCTTAAAACTAAATAGATAAATTAAATATTTATATCTTTATGTTGAAGTATAAATATTTAATTTATCTAATGTAAATATTTATACTTTTTTGTTTATTAAAAAATATTGATTTAGCAGAACTTTAGACTATATAATAATCATATACTACAGCTGTAGTCGATAGGAGGTGATTATTTGAAAAAGAAGCATCAAGTTACATCCGCAGAATTAGAAGTATTAAAAGTTGTATGGAAATTAAAAGAAGCAACATTTAATCAAATATCAGAAGAATTATGTGAAAAAACAAACTGGAAACGGAATACCATACAAACTTTAATATCAAGGCTAGTTAACAAAGGTACTTTAATTGCAGATAAAGTCAATAAAAAATCATATATATACTATGCAGATATAAGTGAGAAAGATTATAAAATGTCAGAAAATCTATCCTTTATAAATCGGTTATATAATGGCTCATTAAATTTAATGCTCTCGACCTTTATAGAGGATAGTCAAATATCAGATGATGACTTAACAAAGTTGAAAGATTTACTAAATAGTAAGAATAAAGGATGATATCCATATGAATAAATTATTTGAGTTGATAATTGAAGCATCTATATATGGAAGCATAACAGGAATAAGTATCTTAATTGTTAAAGGGTTGCTTAGAAAAAATTTATTACCAAAATGGACTTGTATTTTGTGGCTTTTGTTAGTAATAAAATTAATAATTCCTTTTGGTCCTGAGAGTGAAATTAGCATCTTTAATAAATTTAATAATGCTAACCCGTACAAAGAAGATATATTTTCAAGCAAAGCTGATTCAATAACTATAACTGATTTAGACTTATCTTCAAAAGATATATATTCATATAATGATATCCCCTCATTTAATAATACAATATCAGATACAAATCATAATAGTTTTGACATTAAAATATACTTACCTACATTATGGCTAATTATAGCTGTGTCTGTATTTATATGCATGACCACATCATATATGTTATTTAGTATTAAATTAAGAAATTATACTAATATCAACAATATCAACCTACAGCAGATACTGCAATATAGTAAATCAAAATTCAATATTGATAATAATATAGATTTAATTGTAACTGAATATATATCAACACCTTCTCTTATAGGGATATTTAAACCTATAATTCTACTACCAGTAAATATGGTTGATTTAAATGCTAAGCAAATAGAATATATATTTTTACACGAACTATCTCACTATAAAAGAAAAGATAATTTATTAAATTTAATTCTGATATTAATACAATCATTGCATTGGTTTAATCCTTTTATATGGTATCTATTTAAAAGACTAAGAGAAGATATAGAGTTAGCTACAGATGAAAAAGTTTTAAATATACTAAATTGTAATGAATTTGATGATTATGGGTTAACTTTAATATCTGTATTATCAAGGATAAAGAATAAAAAAAGGCAACCTAGTTTGGTTTATATGGCTAAAAATAAAAAGAATGTGGAGAATAGAATAATGAATATAAAGTTTATGAAAAATTCAAAGAATAAAAATATAGCCTTTACATTAGTTGGCATTTTGGCTATAGGGGTTGCAGCACCAGCAATACTAACTAATGCTAAAATTGATAATGATATAGTATATGCTAACAATGAAGATACAAATATATCTAAAAATAATTTAAGCGAAATGCAAAATACATATTTTAATTTAATAGAACTGAAAGAAAGTAATGCGGAGCTTGATAGAAATGAAGTACATAAAATTACTAAAAATTTAACCATGAAAACAGATAATCTAGGTGATGATGAAGGATTTATAGTAGATACTTATAGTATCGGAAATGAATTATTAACCGTTTCTTATGATAAAAGAGATGGACAGTATGTAATTAGAAATATGTGGTATTCTATTAATGATAATACTAAAGATGTATATTGTATTAGGTTGCATTACGCAGACCTCAAAGAGAGCACAAATAAACTTGGAATTGAAGTTGTAACAAAAGATATAAACATAGTTGACGATATATCTACATTACTAGATATGGATACAAACAATAATGAACTCTACAAAATCTATTTAGATATTTTAAAAGACTTAAATTTAAATAAAGAATTAACAGAAGATGATATAACAAAATTAAGTTCTAATCTTACAAAAAGAAAAAATGGAAGTACAGTTGTACTAAGTAACAATACGAGTGGAGAAGAATTAATGATTAAGTTTGATGATTCAAGTGAAAAAGTTATATCTGTAGGGTTAGGTGATGTGGTCTCTTTAAGAAATCAAAAGGAAACCATATGGACAAAAACAAAAAATTACCCTACTAATGATTTCTTTTCAAATGACTATAATTTCCCTAAAGACGACTCAGCAAGCGTAATAAATAAATTTGAAAATGATATTGAGAAAATAAAAGAATATTTCATAATGATAAATAACACTTATTAAAAAATAAGAAAAGAGAAAATCATTGATTTTCTCTTTTCTTATTTTTATTTTATTAATTTTAATTATTTATCACAATAATCATCCAATTTACTCCAAGTATTATTTCCTACAATTCCATCTACTGATAAACCTTTCTTTAACTGGAAGTTTCTCACAGCAGTTTCTGTTTTTGAACCAAATATTCCATCAGCAACTAGACCGTATCCCATAGCACGCTCAAGTAATAGCTGAGCTATTTTAACAATATTACCTCTACTACCATTTCTAATAGTTGTAATTTTAGCTCTATAATTCACATTGGCAGAAGCGAATACCATATAATCTCCTTCTCTTATTATTGAAAATGTTCTAGGCTCTCCCAATTTTGCATATTCAGGACTAGTAGAGTATAATACATCTGTAGCTAAAGGTTCTATACCTATTGATTTACAATTTTCTTCATGATCACGACGCATTTCTTCAGGTGCATTTTCATATGTAAATTCATATATTATACCCTTTACAGATTCTGAATCCTCAAAAGTCTCAATAACTTGGTTATAATCATTATTTCGTTCATTAGCATTTATTATTCCAGGCACCAATGCTGTTGTAGAAACAGTTGTCACTATTAATGCCATTGTCATAAGTTTTCTTTTCATAACATCTTATCCCCCTGTGTTTAGTTTATTTTATTATTTTTTATATTCAACCTTAATTTAATTAATCCTTTTTAATATTCATAAAAGTCTATTACATGAGCACTCCATCTCCATCAATATCAGGTAATGCAGAATCTAAAGAATCTTTTAATATAACTTTTACTATAAGACTGTACGTACGAATGACTCCTACCACATATTTATAAAGAGCATTTCATTGCACCTTTACCTTATAAATTCCAATAGTTTTTTATTGTTCTTATTGATTTTCCTATAACTTCAGAAATTTCTCTCTGTGTCATACCCTTATTTTTAAATGATTGTATCTCATTTATTAAATTTTGCTTATCTTGTTGTCTCTTTGTTAATCCTTGTTCATTTCTTGGAGTTCTTTTCTCATTATTTCTTCGATACTTCTCATCAGTTCCTATAATAGTTTTCATATGCTTTTGCTCTTTACTTGTAATTCCCAATCTATCTATTAATGTTTCATTCTTATACCAATAACCTTCCTTATCTCTCATACCTTTAGAAACTCTCTTGCGCTCACCACTTCTTAATCCTTGCTCATAAGCTATAAATTTATCTATAGCCTTTGGTATACATCTTAAAACAGCTTGTACCTCTGTTTCTTTAAGTGGCTCTGTAAATGCATTATTAAACTCTATAACCACATTTTCAAGTTCATAACTATCTCTAACATAAATACCCTTCCAGTATGCAAAACAATGCACAGCCATATTTCTATACCCTGTCATATCATACTTTCTAAGCCTACATAAAGTTTCTAAATCATTGGCTCTTTCCATATGTAAACTATATGAATTAAAAAATCTATTTGAAATAACCTTGTTATCTATTTTC
>CAJFPU010000136.1 GCA_904418825.1 uncultured Romboutsia sp.
CCTGCATGTGCAAGTTGGGATATGTATAAAAGTTTTGAAGTAAGGGGTATTGACTTCAAAGATAATGTACACAATTTAAAGTAACCTCTTATCTAGGGAATGGAGGGAAAGCTTTAGCATGGCAAAAGAAGCTTTAAAAAAACGAATTGATAAGAATATTAAAACTGAATTTGATAGTGTAATATTTTATACTACTATGACTTTAGTATTTATAGGTATCATCATGGTGTTTAGTGCAAGTTTTGTTCAATCTGCCTTTAAGCACCATGATTCTTATTATTTTCTAAAAAGAAATACTATTTATGCTATTTTAGGATTTATATCTATGATTACGATATCTAATATAGATTATAGATTTTGGAAGAGAAATGCTAAACCAATAGGAATAGTATCAGTTATATTACTACTTTTAGTATTAACCCCATTAGGAATTAAAGCAAATGGAGCAAGACGTTGGTTAGGTTTTGGAGCATTTACAATACAGCCATCGGAAATAGCAAAGTTTGCAACTATAATAATTACAGCCAAATTTATAGAAAAAAGATATGATGATATGAAATCTTTAACTAAAGGTGTTTTACCTCTATTAGTAGTACCAGGTCTATTTTTTATTTTAATAATGTTACAGCCAAATATGTCTACAGCAGGAACTATAATATTAGTTACTTTTGTTATGATATTTGTAGCTGGTCTTAATATGAAATTTGTAATAGCTATGCTTGGAAGTGGAGTAGGTTTATTTTTACTTTTGGCACTTACATCTGAATATAGATTAAAACGTATATTATCATTTTTAGATCCATTTCAAGATCCATTAGGCAATGGATATCAAGTTATTCAAGGTCTTTATGCATTAGGATCAGGAGGATTATTTGGAATGGGACTTGGTAAAAGTCAACAAAAATGGTTTTACATACCTGAACCACAAAATGATTTTATATTTGCTATAATAGGTGAAGAATTAGGACTTATAGGATGTGCAGTAGTAATAATGTTATTTGTAATATTAGTATATAGATGTGTAAGAATAGCATTAAACTGTAGAGATATATTTACATGTATGGTTGTAATAGGTATAGGTTCTCAAATTGGAATTCAAGCTGCATTAAATATAGCAGTAGCAACTTCATCAATGCCAGTTACAGGAGTAGCCTTACCATTTATAAGTTATGGAGGAACTTCACTTATGATATTTATGAGTGCTGTTGGTATAGTATTAAACATTTCAAAACATGTCAAAATAAACTAACAGGAGATGATTAAATGAAAGTCTTATTATCTGGTGGTGGAACTGGAGGTCATGTATATCCAGCTATAGCCATCGCAAATAAAATAAAAGAAGAAAATCCAGATGCAGAGATATTATTTGTAGGAACTGAGAAAGGAATAGAGTCAGAAATAGTTCCTAAGTATGGATATGAATTAAAAACAGTAACAGTTCAAGGGTTTAAAAGAAAAATAGATTTAGATAATGTAAAAAGAGTTTTTAAATTATTTAAAGGTTTAGAAGAGTCTAGAAAAGTAGTTAAAAAATTTAAACCAGATATAGTAATAGGTACAGGAGGATATGTAAGTGGACCTGTATTATTTAATGCAGCTATGAGCAAAGTTCCGACAGTTGTACATGAACAAAATTCTTTTCCAGGTGTTACTAATAAAATACTTGCTAAAATGGTTACAACAGTATTAACGAGTTTTGAAGACTCACATCAAAGATTCCCGGAAGGAACTAGAGAAAAATTAGTACTTACAGGAAATCCAGTTAGAAAAGAAATACTAGTAGCTAGAAAGTCTATAGCAAGAAGAAACTTAGGTATAACAGAAGATAAAAAAATGGTTCTTTGCTATGGTGGTAGTGGAGGATCTAGAAAAATAAATGAAGCTATGAAATTAGTAGTTAAAAATATGGTTAAAGATGATGTTGCCTTTATATTTGCAACTGGAAAATCATATTATGATGAATTTATGAATTCCATAGAAGATTTAAATTTAAAACCATATCAAAGAGTAGTTCCATATTTAGAAGATATGGCAAATGCATTAGCTGCAAGTGATTTAGTTATAGGTAGTGCAGGTGCTATATCATTAGCTGAAATAACTGCGCTTGGAAAGCCATCTATAATAATTCCAAAAGCATATACTGCAGAAAATCATCAAGAGTATAATGCTAAGAGCATAGAAAAACAAGGTGCAGGAATAGCTATACTTGAAAGGAACTTAACAGATATAAGTTTAAATGATGCAGTAATTAAACTTTTAGGAAATAAAGAAGAATTGCTAGAAATGGCCAATAAAAGTAAGGAAATAGGAAAGCCAGAAGCTATAGATCTTATATATGATGAAATTTTAAAAATATATAATACTAATAATAAGAAGAAATTATCTAAAAAAGAAAATAAAAAATCTGAAAAAGAAGAAAATATTGATGCTAATGTAGATTCAGATAAAAAAGAAGATACAAGCAGTCAAGGTAAAGTAATAGGAATAAAGAAAAAGTAACATATATCCCCTCTAGTACATAATTTAAAATTATAGGCACTATGATTTTAACAGCGCTAGGGGGGATTATTTGTGTGTAAGTATATAGTTAATGGTGGTAATAAAATAGAAGGAAGATTAAATATAAGAGGAGCTAAAAATTCGATCTTGCCTATAATGGCAGCAACTATACTAAATGAAAATAAGAGTATAATTCATAATGTACCTAATATATCAGATGTTTATATAATGATAAAAATATTGGAAAGTATAGGATGCAGAGTTGATTATGAAGATGATACTTTGATTATAGATAGTTCTAATATAAATTCTGGAGAAATAGATGAAGTATATGTTAGACAGATGAGATCATCAATAATAATTATGGGTGCTATGATAGGAAGATTAGATTATACAAAAATAAGTTATCCAGGTGGATGTGCTATAGGATCAAGACCTATAGATTTACATTTAAAAGCACTTAAGGAATTAGGTATAAAAATAGAAGAAGAAAATGGATATATAAAATGTTTTAAAGATAATTTAAAAGGAGCTATAATTAATTTAGAGTTTCCGAGTGTAGGTGCAACAGAAAATGCTATATTAGCAGCAGCAAAGGCAAATGGAAGAACAATAATATATAATGCAGCTAGAGAGCCAGAGATAGAAGATTTAGCGAAATTTCTAAACTCTATGGGAGCGAAAATAAGTGGAGCAGGAACTAGCTGTATAGAGATAGAAGGCGTTAAAAGATTAAATGAAGTAGAATATGATGTTATACCAGATAGAATTGCAATAGGAACATATATGATTGCAAGTGCTATAACTGGTGGAACTTTAGAAGTAGATAAGGTAGTACATGATCACATGGAACCAATATGTGATAAGTTAAGGCTTGCTGGATGTTATATAAAATATACTAAAGAAGGATTAATATTAAAAGCACCTGAAAAAATAAAAGCTATAGATTTAGTAAAAACACATCCTCATCCAGGATTTCCAACTGATATGCAAGCTCAACTTATGACACTTATGACATTATCAGATGGTGTAAGTGTATTTTATGAAACTATTTTTGAAAATAGATTTATGCATTGTGCAGAACTTATTAGAATGGGTGCTAATATAAAACATATAACAGAAAATATATGCATGGTAAAGGGCGTAGAAAAGCTACACAGCGCAAGTGTTAAATCACCAGATTTAAGAGGTGGTGCATCATTAGTATTGGCATCATTAGTAGCTGAAGGAAAAACTGAGATTAGTGATATATACCACATAGAAAGAGGATATGAAAACTTTGAAAATATATTGAGAAATCTTGGTGCAGATATAGTTAAATTAAAAGATAAATAAAGGCCTTATGGCCTTTTTATATTTTAGAAAAATTAAACAATAAATTTATGAATAAAAATGTAGGAAATATACTATAAAAGTTGTATTTATATATATA
>CAJFPU010000137.1 GCA_904418825.1 uncultured Romboutsia sp.
TACAATACTTTACAGCTTCCAAGAAGTATAGCCGTATGAGCATCATGACCACAAGCATGCATTTTTCCATTATATATAGATTTATAACTTTTATTATTATTTTCTAATATAGGTAAGGCATCTATATCAGCTCTAATAGCAACTGTATTTTTAGCATTTTTATTTATATAAGCCATAACCCCTGTATGATTAGGGTAAGTTATATAATCTATACCTATTTCTTCTAAGTATTTTATAATTTTTTCTTTAGTTAAAAATTCTTCAAGACCAAGTTCTGGAGTTTGGTGTAAATCACGTCTAATATCTATTATCCATGATTTTAAATTTTTTACTTTATTTATTATTTTATCCATATAATCACTCCTATTTCTATAATAAGCTAATTATATCAATATTGTATTTATAAAAATAATATAAAATGCATATATCAAGCTTTACAATGTCATAAAATTTATTTTAAAATACTATGTTAAATTTATTACTAATGATTATTATGAATTTTTAATAATATTTTTTTATATAATTTATAAATCTTTGGTGTATAAAATAAATATATAAAGACAAAATATATATGAATTTACTTTCTAGGAGGTATGTCATCAATGGAAAATACATCATTTGAAATAGCCCACATAAAAGAAAGCGAAAAAGAAGCAATAGAAAGAGCTGAACGAATGCTAAAAGCCGAAACAGGCAAAGACTTTGTTCTTATAGCTTGGGAGAAAAAATAATCTTCTTTAAAGTAATTCACCCTGACAAAATGTCAGGGTTTTAAATTATTTATTTATACTTTTATAAACTTATTAAATGTATTTTTACTTTATCTTAAGTTAAACTTTTCATTTTCATACACAACTTGATTATTTTCTTCAAGTTCTTTAAGTATTATATATATAACATATTTATTTAAAAATATATTTCCATTTTCATTTTTAACTTTTAACTTAATATCCTTATACTTATTTTTTATATAATCTGTAAGATTATCATTTTTTAAAATATTATAATTTTGTTCTAAATAAACTTTAAATAACCAAGGCATAGCATTTTCACTTAAATCAACTACTAACCTATCAAGCAATACATACTTTTCATCATCATTTATAATCATAAAATCTGGCGTATTTTCTATAAGTTTGTCTATATAATCATAATACTTTTTAATGTCTTTCATATCAGTCTCCTTATTTATTCATGTAATACCCTATATTTGCATTTGAATCTATTACACCTTCTATCTTACCTTTTGCTGAACTCATTATAACTGTAACACCAGGACCATGACCTGATTTTACACAGTCACTATGTACTATAACACCTATTGTAACAGCTCCACCTAGATATCCTGTTCCATAAGTATTATTATGGTCTTGAAGTAATACTAAATCTCCAAATCTTAATTTATCAAGTCCTAATCTTTTTATTTCTTCCATATCAGCAGTCATTATATCATAATCTCCACTATAAGCATTGCCTGAACCTGTTCCTGATCCCATTAAATATGCTGGAACTTTAGCTACAACTGGTACTTGTAATTTTCCGTCTTTTTCTGTTATTCCTAGTTTTTCAAATAAGTTAGGGTCTATACTCATAACGGCTACATCTTCATAACCTTCTATACTTAACCCTTGACCATAAGCTTTAACTAATATTTTATCATCTATAGCTAAATCTTCTAAAGTCTCATCATCAAAATAAATCATAACATGTTCTATACCACCATGCATTCCTGTTACATAACCTTTTTTACCTTTAGCATCTCCTGATACAACTTTAGCTTCATTTCCAATACAAGAAAATGTAGTTAATGCTGCATTTTCAGTAGTATTTTCATTTCTTATAGAAACACCTGGTTCAACATGGTCTCCTACCCAATTAAAAGCACTATCACCTATTTTAACATTATATGATATACCTCCTGTAGCAGGAAGTACCATTGGTTTTCCATCAAAAGTTATTCTATAATTTCCACCTAGTGGATGATGTATTTTCCCTTGTACTGACCATTTTACTAAATTTTCTTTATTTGTTTTTAACATGCTTTCACTCTCCCTAATTCTTTCATATAATTTATAAATTCATCAACTGATTTTTCTTCAGTTGCCCAAGATGTAACTAGTCTTATAGCCTTTTTATTGTCATCTATTTTTCTTTCTATATTAAATCCATAACGATTTTCTAATTTTTCTATAATTTCATTAGTCATTATAGGAAATATTTGATTAGATGTAGGTTCTGTTAAAAATTCATATCCTAAATCTTTTAAAGAATCGCTTAATTTATATGCCATTTTATTAGCATGATTTGCTAAATCAAAGTATAAATTATTTTTAAATAATTCAGTAAATTGTATACCTAATAATCTTCCTTTAGCAAGCATTGCACCCTTTTGTTTTATATGATATCTAAAATCTTCTTTTAATTTGTCATTATTTATAACTATAGCTTCCCCAAGTAGTGCACCATTTTTAGTTCCACCTATGTAGAATATATCAACTAATGAACTTAATTCATCTAAAGTTAAATCATTATCCCTTGACATTAAAGCTGAACCCAATCTTGCACCATCTAGGTGTAGATATAAGTTGTTTTCTTTACAAAATTTAGATATAGCCTTTAATTCTTCTTTTTTGTATATAGTTCCAAGTTCTGTTGAGTTAGATATAAATACCATTTTAGGCTTTACCATATGCTCATCTTCATGTATCTCAAGTACTGACTGTATATCCTTAACAGTTAATTTTCCATCTTTAGTTTCTACTGTACATATTTTATGTCCTGTGGATTCTATAGCTCCAGTTTCATGAACATTTATATGTCCTGTACTTGCTGCAATTATTGCTTCATGAGGTCTAAGAACTGACGATATTATTATTAAGTTTGCTTGTGTTCCCCCACTTACAAAGTGAATATCTGCATTTTCATTTTTTATTTTTTCTTTTATAAGCTTTTTAGCTTCTTCACAAAAGCTGTCATTACCATATCCTATCTCTTGATTTAAGTTTGTCTTTAAAAGAGCATTTAATATATTTATATGTGCACCTTCACTATAATCATTTGTAAATCTATATATCATCTTCTATCCCTCCTTAGTATACTATAATACGATTATAGCATATTAGCTTATTTTAATTAGCTATAATTAATACTTTATATAATTAAATACTTTTTTTTATTAAATTTTATTAAGTATTATATATTTTTTTGTTTACAAGTATATACTATAATGATAAAATATAACTCCCTAATTACATAGAGGGCAACTATTATACATAATAATAGTTATATTGCTTATTATACAAAAGGATATGGTGATTAATTATGATTAATGAAAAATTATTAATAAAAAAAGCATTCGAAGCTCAAAAGTTTTGTTATACTCCTTATTCAGGATTTAATGTAGGAGCAGCTTTATTAGGAGCTAACGGTAAGATATACCAAGGATGTAATATTGAAAATGCAGCATTTACTCCTACAAACTGTGCTGAAAGAACAGCCTTTTTTAAAGCAGTTTCTGAAGGACAAAAAGAGTTTACTGCAATAGCTATTGTTGGAAATAAGCATGATGTTAAAGCTGGTGAAGGAGAATACTGTGCACCTTGTGGTGTTTGTAGACAGGTTATGATGGAATTTTGCGATCCTAAAACTTTTAAAATTTTCGTAGCAAAAAGTGAAGATGAGTATCTTGAATATACATTAGAAGAAATTTTACCTCTAGGATTTAGTGGAAAAAATCTTGATTAATATTATAAAAATAAACTATCATATATTTCTAGCTGTAAACTACTTATATATGATAGTTTATTTGTTTATATATTAAAAAAAGTAAGTCTAATCCAAAAGAAAAATAATGTAAAAAATAAATGAAATGCACCTTCTATTGAAAAATATCTTTGTTTTATTTC
>CAJFPU010000138.1 GCA_904418825.1 uncultured Romboutsia sp.
TTCACTTTTGTTTAACATAAAAAATGTGCACCTTCCTTTGGATAATCTAATTTAATTATCGCACTTTTTGGAAGAATACACACTTTATTTTACAGACCCTATGCACTTTTTATACTTAAAGAAATTTTATTGTTATAATATTTATGAATGACTTTTAAATGATAGTTATATATAGTCAATTAACTTTAAAAAGTTGGTAAATATTTTCTTCAAAACTTATGTTATTTTTAACTGTTTTTTTAACTTCTTTTTTAATACTGCCTAGTATTTTTCTATTGAATCTAAATCTGTAGAATATGGTGGTAAAAATATTAATTTTAGATTTTTGTTAACATTCTTGCATAATTCGTATAATCTACTTTTACAATGAAATGCTGCATTATTCATTACAATAGCTTTATTTTCATCTATTTCTTTTTATAAACTATATCCTCTTCTTTAAAATATTTTATTTCATCTAAATATTTTTTTATTTTTTTTGCACTGCCCTTGTATGAAGTTGTCTTTTTTTCGTGTTATATTTAGTTTCTTAAGTACTTTAAATATAGCCACATCACTACAATTAAATTATTCTGCTATCTCATATAAGTATGCATCTAGATATTGTTCTATATATTTAATTATTTTTTTCTGGATAAATCTTTTTTGGTTTTATAACTCTTATTTTTACTTCTCCTAACTTACTTTTCCTTTCTTTGTTTATTTATCTTATTAGTGTTGTTTCAGATATTTTAAATACTTTACAAGTTTTCTTGAAAGTGTGTCCTTCTTTTCTATAGTCAATTACTCGTTGTTTAAATTTTATATTATAACTAATACTATCTTTATTGACTCTTTGATAGATTACATGCTATTATTTAAAAGTTAAGTTACTATAAATAATATACCTTGCAAGTGTCTTAGATATAAAACACCTTTAGAGGTTTTTACTGTAACATATTAATCTAAGAAAAATATATATTAAATAAAAAGTATAAAAGGAGAATAGTTATGGATATTTTAAAGAAATTTATAAATGATTTATGTGGAGATTTTAATAATGATAAGCAGATTGAAGAACAAGAAAATAAAGGAGAAATAACTCACCCTAAAGCTAAACATATAAATAGAATTGCAAATGACAAGATAATAAATTTACCATCTGACTTTAAAGGATACTTTATAATTGAAGAAAGTTATTATGAAATTAGAAATAGAAAAAATATATTACCACATTTATTTTTATTTACATTAAATGAAAATAATAAAATAGTATTAACGTCCTATGATTTACCTACAGACTTCTCAAAAGAAGATTTTAGAAATGACAACCCTGAGTTAATAATAGATTATAATAAATTAGTTAAATCAGAAAAATTTACTCCTATGATATATAAAAAAGTAAATAATGGATTTGAAGGACATAGCGTAAGTGATTTTGGAGGAGGAGTAAAATTTACTTTAAAAGAAAGAATTGAAGAAGATAAGTTATATGTAAGTGAAGTATTTGAGAAAAATGGAAAAATAACATTTGGATTTGTAGATCCTATAATATATGATAAAATAAAATAAGAGTAAAATAAAATACATAATAAATTATATTAATTTAAAATATAATTTATTATGTATTTTATTTTATGTTATAGAATAGTATAAATCTAGTATTCAAGCAATGGAATAATCGATCCTAAATCCAATAATTTATCATTAGTTAAAGAAAGTAATTTTTTATTTTTACTTTCAACAAAATTTAATATTTTATAATAATCAGGATGATTTTTTATATTTCCAAGGAAAGCTAATTCATTATTTGAAATCAAAAAACTACATCCACCTATAAATCCATAATTTAACTCAAACAAATCAATATGTCCTTTTTCTATTAGTAAACAATCTATATCGTGTTTTATAACTTCTTTATATATACCTTCATCTGAGGTAATTAAAGAATTATCATCAACTATACATATAGAACATTTACAATATCCTTGAGATACATTTATTTTTTTTATATTATTTTCTTCTAGATATTTAAGTATTACTTTATCTGTATATTTAAAATTATGTATAGCAAAGTTTTTAAGAATTACAATATTATAATGTATATTATATGGGTACTTATTTTTTATAGTAGAATCTCCACATATTACATTAAAGCCATAAGGCTTTAAAGCATTTTTGTAATAATCATATACATTAGGAGCAACTACTATATTATTATCATTTAATTTACATACACTTATATCTGGATGATATTTTATTGCATCATATGTATTATTACAACTAGTAGACTTTATTATATTTACTCCTAGATTATTTAGATTATCTTCCATATTTTTAGGAATTCTTTTATCTACTATTGCTAGACATAGCCTACTATTTAATATAAATGAATTTTTTGCAAAGTTCATTATTTATCTCCTTATAATTTAATATATAAATTATTATATAAAGTTTTATAATTTTTTCAAGATAATTATATAAATACTAATTTAACCTGTTGTGCTAGTTAATTTATTATAAATATTGAAAATAGTAGATATAACCTTTTAACTGACAAATTTCTATATACTATAAGGTAGTATTTTCAATGATTATTTTTAACTAGCACAACGCGTCAATTAATTTATTGTTAGATGATTTTCCCTTTGCTTCACAGTTCATTTTGTTATTTATATAAGTTTCATTTGCTATATGAGCTAAATATTTTTCATTAATAGAGTTTCTCCTGATTTCTCTTGAAATTGTAGAAGCATTTCTGTTCAGATGTTTTGCAATTTTTATTATACTCCATCCTAAGTCTAAGAAATTAGCTATACAGCACCTTTCATTTATGGTAATATGTTTGTAGTTCATAATTTTATGTTCTTTCATGTAAAGTGATTTTGTGGTTATTATTACTGTAACATGAGCATAAATTTATGAGCTATTTTTATTATTTTTAAGTTCTGAACTTAATATGATAATTCATCATATAAATAAAGTATAATAGATTACTTTGATATTTAATATACATATAAAATTCTTTTTAAGAAATACTATTTTATATAATATCTTATAAAGGAGATTTATTATGAAGAAAAAAACTAATGATTGCTTAATATTTTTAAATAATCATGACGATCAATACTATGAAATATTAGATAATATAGACGTTAATGAAAGTACTGATAGTGAAACTACAGATATATTAAATTTTAGAGTTATAAATAGTAAAAATGCATATCCTCAAAAAAATTTACCTAAAAATAAATAATTTAAATTTTATAAAAAGAGAGCTTTTTTGAAACTGAACCCTTAACGTAGACACAAATAAAAAAGATTTGCAAAATACCCCTTTAAGGGGTGATTTTTATGCAAAGAAATAATAGAAAAAATATGAATTATTCATTTGATATAAAACTTAAGGCTATAAATCTACACTTAAGAAATATGGAGTTAAACAAAGTATGTCAAGAAAAGGAAATTATTATGATAATGCATGCATTGAAAATTTCTTTGGACATCTAAAAACAGAATTAATTTACCAAAATTCATATAGTTGTAAAGATTAGTTAATTAAATCAATAGATGATTACATACATTGGTATAACAACTATAGATTTTAAGCTAAATTAAAAAATATAATACCTGTAAAATAGTATAATTCCCTTATGGTAGACACATAAAATAAAGCATCGTATAATAATGCTAAATGTGATTATAATAAGGTTTTTTTATATGTCTAAAAAATATAATAAATATAGTAAAGAATTGAAGTTGAAAGCTATAGATATGTATACATGATAATTCATCATAAAATAAAATTTTTAGAACAAATGATAAAAAAATGGTAAAATATATTTATACATAATTATAATATTTTAAGTTAAAATAAGTTTATAAAAATATTCTACATAATATTACAAAATATAAAAT
>CAJFPU010000139.1 GCA_904418825.1 uncultured Romboutsia sp.
TAAAATATAAACATGAAAAATATAAATGTAAAGGAGATGTAAATATGCGCAAAGAGGTAGTTTTTAACTAAACTAACTGAATAAGGATTATTTTAAAAATTTAATTTATCATCAGAGTATCCATCAATATTTGATTTAGGATTTACAGGGTTACTTATAACTGGTGTTTTATTTATGGTAGGTGCATTATTACTTCCTAATTCAATACTAAAAAAATAGGTTAGAGTTATAACAATTACTTAGGACGTGATTTTAATG
This sequence comes from uncultured Romboutsia sp., assembly GCA_904418825.1. Taxonomy (GTDB): domain Bacteria; phylum Bacillota; class Clostridia; order Peptostreptococcales; family Peptostreptococcaceae; genus Romboutsia. Next base: position 259 of record CAJFPU010000139.1, read on the forward strand.
ACTGAAAAAGAGCTAGAATTATATTTTAAAGATAATCTTTCATTTTATGATAATCTTTCTGAAATAGAATTAAAAAATTTACTTTCTTGTAGTTCTATTCAATATTACAAAAAAGGAGAATTACTTAATTCTAAAAATTCTACATGTACTGGAATTGTATTAGTTTTAAGTGGTCAACTTAGAAGTTTTATGTCCTCAAATACTAGTAGAGAAATTACTCTATTTAATTTATTTGAACGAGATATTTGTGTATTATCTTCATCATGTGTATATCCAAATCTTACGTATGATGTAAATCTAGAGGCTGTAAAAGATTCGTCAGTTATAATAATTGATAGTAAATTTTTCAAAGAACTTACTACAAATAATCTAAAAATTCAAAGTTTCTTTCTTAATTTAATCCAAGATAAATTATCTGAAGTTATGTGGGTTTTAGAACAAGTTGTCTTTTTCAACTTAGAAAATAGAGTAGCTAATTTTTTACTAGAAGAATATTATTTAAATGATTCTTTAGAAATTAATATAACACATGATTTTATAGCAAATAATTTAGGTTCTGCAAGGGAAGTTATTAGTCGATTACTCAAAAGATTTGAAAATAATGACATAGTTAAACTTTCAAGAGGAACTATAAAAATAACTGATATAGAAAAATTAAAATCTTTAAAGATTTAGCTAAAATATAAAAAAACTATACCTTATTATTTCAATATTTTGAATTATAAGGTATAGCTTTTATTACAGTGTTATCACTAAATTAATTAACATTATCTATTTAAAATAAACTTATCTATAATCTTATCCACATCATGTTCATCATAGTATAAGTTACATAATCGTATTTATTTAATATAAAATAATAATATTATTATAAATAGTCGTAATATTTATGAGAGTAAAATTTTATAAATTGAAATATTCACTATAAATATAACTTAAAATCGTCTAACTAGCATAATAGAATAATTAAAATAAATAAGAAAAAAGGGTTTTATAATAATAACAAGAAATTACAACAATAAAATTATATATATTAGGGGGAAAAATGGAAAATATCAATTTAATAGTAGTATTTATAGAAGGATTATTATCTTTCTTTTCGCCATGTGTATTACCTATAATACCAGTATATTTGAGTATATTATCAAATAGTAGCTCAGATGTGTTAGATAATACAAAGTTTAAAAATAGTACCTTATTTAGAAATACTTTATTTTTTACATTAGGTATTTCCACGACGTTTTTTTTACTAAGTATGACAGTAGGGTTATTTAGTCAATTCTTTATAGACAGCAAAGAAATTATTATATTAATAGGTGGAGCATCAATAGTAGTAATGGGGCTATTTTATATAGGTTGTATTAATATACCTTTTTTACAACAAGAAAAAAGATTTAAAATTAAAACTAATGATATGAACATTTTAACATCATATATACTTGGACTTACATTTAGTTTTGGATGGACACCCTGTATTGGACCTATGCTATCATCAGTATTAATAATGGCTAGTAGTTCTGAAAAATTAGCATCTGGAAATATATTAGTATTAATATATTCTCTTGGATTTATATTGCCCTTTATTATAGTAGCATTATTTTATAAAAAAATATTTGAAAAATTTAATAATATGAAAAAATATATATCTACTTTTAAAATAATAGGAGGGATATTACTTATAATATCTGGTTTAACTATGGTAGTTACAGGGATTAAAGATATTAAAAGTGATTCAAAAGAGAATTCTAATACTCAAATAGAATATTCTAATGAAAGTGATAAAAATAAAGCTGTTGACTTTACTTTATATGACCAATATGGGGTAGAACATAAATTAAGTGATTACAAAGGTAAAACAGTATTTTTAAATATTTGGGCAACTTGGTGTCCTCCATGTAGAGAAGAAATGCCATATATAGAAGAAATATACAATGAATATAACAAAAATAATGAAGAAGTTGTTATATTAGGAGTAGCAACACCTAATATAGGAGGAGAAGGTAATAAAGATTATATAACTAATTTTTTAAATGAAAATAAATATACATTTCCTGTAGTATTTGATAACAATATGGAATTAATAAATGCATACGGTGTACAAGCTTTCCCATCAACATTTATAATTGACAAAGAAGGATATATAAGAGAATACGTTCCAGGAGGAATGAATAAAGAGACTATGAAATATTTAATAGAAAATAATAAGTAGAATATATACTAATACAGATTTTTATTTTGTGATTAATATATCCCCCCCGTCGGAAAATACGACGGGGAATATTTATGTGTAAAATAATTTTGCTACATATAAAAAAGCGTTTTTTAATGGAAAAATTAATGTTACCGTAGTTGACTTTCTTTAGCTAATTTTATTGATATAAGTCTCCTGCTAACTCCTTTAATCTATCTTTATCTAATATTATCAATTTTTTATTATTTATTTTTATAATATTTTCTGATTCAAGCTTATTTAATACCCTTAATAAATGTCTATAATTTGATCTTAAAAATTCCGATATTTGTGTTAGGTTTTCTGTACTATTACTATCTTCATTTGTATAAGTTGCTAGTATATAGCTTGCTAATCTATTTTCTAAAGGATAAAGCATATTTACTGAACTTGATAGTGATGCACTTGATAGTTTTAATGACAAATGTGTAGATATATAGTATAAAAATTTTGGATCTTTTAAACATTTTTCTTCTATTTTTTTTCTTGGGATTGCTATACATATAGACTCTTTTATTGCTTGTATATTACAATCGATTGTACTTTTGTTTAATATTTCTATTTCGCCAACTATTTGAACTGGTGAGTAAAATTTTATTAAAAGAGATTTTCCATTAAGTAGTATAATAGTTTCTAAATTATTAATACCAGAAACTAACAAAGAAGTATTAATAGAAGATATTGTTATGGACAGAAAAGGTGGACACACAAACATAATGTCAGTTATATCTGAAGGTGCTTCAAACGGTGTACAATTAGCAATTGGTATAGGGGCTTCACTTATAGTTGTAACTGGATTAGTTGCATTAGTTAATGGTGCTTTAGGAATAGTAGGATTATCATTACAACAAATATTATCTTATGTATTTGTACTTTTAGCATACTTAATGGTAATAAATCCAGACCATGTGTTAACTGCGGGACAATTATTAGATTCAAAGATAGTATTAAATGAGTTGTTGCTTACAGTGACTTAGTGAAAATAATAGGTTCAGTTGATCACAGAACAGGAATTATTATGTCAATAGCATTAGCAGGATTTGCAAATATATCAAGTATAGGTATATGTATATCAGGTATATCAGGTATATCAATATTTTGCCCGAAAATAAGAGGAGAAATATCAAATATAGCATTTAAAGGAATAATCGGCGGATTTTTAGTAAGTTCATTATCAGCAATGATAGTTGGATTATTATTAATATTCTAATTATGTTTATAAAAAAAGACTTAAGCTTAGGTTTTTTTTAGTTAATAATATTAATATAATACGAACTAATAATAAAAATGACTGGTTCATATTGCCAGTCATTTTTATTATTTATATTTAACAACCAAATAGTTTAACATAGCCTATTA
>CAJFPU010000140.1 GCA_904418825.1 uncultured Romboutsia sp.
TTACCTGCTCAGACTAATCATTATCTGAATATCTGGCTTGGTTTGTTTAGTTTCAATTCTATAAATTAACCTACTGTTTAATTTTCAAAGTTCTTTTTTATTTCGCCCTTTTCTTAAGGACAAGTATAACTATATCATCTTATTTTCATATCGTCAATACTTTTTTATATTTTTTTATTTTTTATATTATTTATTAACTTCATATAGAAATTTTTTAAACCATTTAACTTAAATAAAAAAAATTATCTATAAAAAATAATATTAATTTAAAATTATTTTCTAAGATAATCTTTTTTATAAATTTATACTTTACTGATTTGTTAAAGGCAGTGTTATTATAAAATTGCTTCCTTTTCCAATTTCACTTTCAACACGAATACTACCTTTATGTAATTCTATTATTTGTTTAGTTATAGTAAGACCTAATCCGCTTCCACCTTTAATTTCATTATTTAAATCTATAACTTGATTGAATCTATCAAATATAAACTCTACATTTTCTTTGTCTATTCCTATTCCATCATCTTTAACACTTATTATAACTGCATCGTCTATTTCTTTTATAGTAACTTCAATTGTTCCTCCACTATGTGTAAATTTTATAGCATTACTAACTAAGTTAACAATACATCTTTCTATTTCATAAGCATCACATTGTATAATCTTTTCTTCTATATAGGGTTCTACTATAATCTCAATCCCTCTTTGTTTTGCAAATTCAATTAAACTTAATGTCGCTTCTTCAACTATATAAACTATATCATTTTCTTTTAAATTTATTACATAGCTATCATTTTGTAATTTTGTACTATCTATTATATTATTAATTAAATTTAACAATCTTTTGCAATTTCGATTTGATATTTCCATATAATAACTTAGTTTTTCTTTATTTATAGGTATATCATTTTTATTAAAATCTTCTATAAGTTGATTTGTACTATTAATAACATTTAAAGGAGTTCTTAATTCATGTGATAAATTAACAAAATAATTATTTTTATTTCTCTCCAATTTAATTATTTTATTCAGTAGATTATTATTTTTATCCATTTCAGACTTTAATTGTTGTGTTCTTTTATCAACTAATCTATCTAATCTTTTCATTTTATTTTTATTATTATAAATTAACATGCATATTAAAATAATATATATAATTATAGCTAAATCACTAGCCCAAAAAGGTCTTTTTATTTGAAAATCAATAGAATTTTCTTCACTATATTTACCATTAGAGTATCTCGCTATAATTCTAAACTTATAATTTCCAGGCTTTAATTCATGATAAGTTATATGATTATCAGTAGTACTATTCCATTCTGAATCATTTCCATCTAATTTATAGTAATAAGTTATTTTAGATATATTTTCATATACTGGAACAAAAAATCCAAATTTAATAGTATTATCATCTGAATTAAATTGCTTATTATTTAAATTCATAAACTCTTGGTTACTAACATAACATTCACTAAAAACTACACTTGGTGAAACTTTAGAGCTATCAATTTGTTCAGGATTGAATATATTTAATCCATTAATTCCTCCAAAGAAAAGCTCTCCATTTTCATTTTTATAAGCAGCATTACCATTAAATTCATTACCCTGTAATCCATCTGTTATTCCAAAATTTCTAAATACTTCATTCTCAGTATCAAATTTAGATAATCCCCCATTAGTACTCATCCATAATTTATTATTGTTATCCATTAAAATTTCATACACCGTATCATTCGCTAATCCATCTTTAGTTGTATATGTATAAAATTTTTCCGTACTCTTATCAAATTTATTTAATCCATAACTAGTACCTATCCATAAATTATTGTCGTCATCTTCAATTATAGTTCTAACATAATTATTACTTATACTATTTTTATCTTCTTTATTATTTAAATATAGTTTCGTTGTTTTATTTATAGGATCAATCTTCATCATCCCACCATTTCTAAAGAATCCTATATAGTAGTCACCTTCTTTATCTTGATAAATAGTTTTTACATATTTATTTGTATCTGAATCTTTTTTTATAATTTCACTTAAATTTATAATTTCATAATTTTTAGTATTTAATATATTTAAACCTTCATTACTACCTATCCATAAGTATCCTTTATTATCTAAAAATAGTGATGTTATAGCATTACTTTGCAATCCATCTTCTTTTAAAAAAATTTTACATTTTTTTGTTTCAATATCTACTATGTTTAATCCTTCATTTGTAGCTATGTATACAAATTTATCATCACCTATAATTTCATTTATAGAATAATTACTAAGTCCATATATATCTTCATCTTCATTTATATGATTTACTGTACCATTTTCTCGATTTATTAAACTAATTCCATCTGAACTTGAACCAACCCATAATATCCCATTTTTATCCTCATAAATTCCATATATAAAATTCGACTTTAATGAATTTTCATTAAACGGTTCTGACTTATAATATTCAATTTTATTAGTAGAATCAAATATACTAACCCCTGATTCTGTGCCTACCCAAATTAATCCACTATTATCTTCTATAATACTCAATACGGTATTACTAGATAAACTATTTTGATCGTAGGTGCTATTTTTATATATAAAAAAATTATCTTCGATTTCATTATACTTAGCTAAACCATTATCTGTTCCTACCCATAAAACATTATTACTGTCTATAAAAAGTGCCCTTATGTAATTATTACATATAGACTTATCATCTTTAATATTATTTTTATATTGCTTGGTTGTATCATTTTTTATATCAAGTTTTATTAAACCAGAGTTACTAGTTCCTATCCATATATAACCTTGATTATAAAGTATATTATACACTGAACTATCACATATAGAGTTTTCTTCATTATTTTTATATTGTTTTATTTTTTTAAAATCTTTAGAAATTTTATCTAATCCATCAGTAGTACCTATCCATATATTTCCTTCGTTATCTACATCTAAAGAATATATAAATTGACTAGTTAAATCATTTTCCCCACCAAGAACTCTTATAAATTTATCATTTTTTTCATCATATATATTTAGTCCGTCTGTGGTTCCTACAACAATTTTATTATCATTAGTTATTAAAATCTGTGTAATGTAAAAATTTCCACCTTGAGTATAATTTGTTATATTGCCTGTAGACATATTAATTTTATTAAGACCTGTTGGTGTTCCTACCCATATATTTCCATATTGATCTTCATTTATATCTACAATGGAATTACTTGTCAAACTGTTTTGCGAATCAGCTGAATACTTATAAATTTTAAAATCATAACCATCATATCTATTCAAGCCATCTGCAGTTCCTATCCATATATAACCTCTACTGTCTTGAAATATTACCTCAGCCGTTGATTGAGATAATCCATCTCTTATACTTATATTTTTAAAATTTATATTTTCATTAGTATTAGCATTTATATTAATTTTAGAGATGTTTAGAAATATACCAACTATAATAAATATAAGTATAATTTTAAATTTTCTATATTTGTGCATAAATTTCTCCTTTAGTTGACATATTATATATTTTTTATTTCATTATACTATAAATCTATATTTTTTTACATTTTTTTGCATTTTTTTACATTATACTCTTAGTTAATTTGTTTGTACTTTTCTATCTAATAATTGTAAGTTATATTTTTTTATTAAATCTATTAATATATCTGCATATATTAGCTCACCTTTTTCATTTTTCTTTGTTGCATAACCCGCATCTTCTAAAGCTTGTGCTTGTGTTGTATAATGCTTTGCCTTGAATAAACCACTTTCTTCATATCTCTTATTTTCACTCAAAAATTTCCCATGATCATTTATAGAATCTTT
>CAJFPU010000141.1 GCA_904418825.1 uncultured Romboutsia sp.
TATTTATTATTTTTGTTTTATTATTGGGCAGATATGTTTTGTGTTAATGTATGGTGTCCATTTCATAAATTAATAGTAAAAAATAAATGCTGTAATGAATGTAGAATATATAATTGGGGACATATAATGTATTTAACACCACTTATATTTATACCTAGCATTTGGACGTATAGCTTAGTTTTAGTGGGACTAATAATATTTATACAATGGGAATATATGAATAAAAAATATCCAGAAAGATTTTCACCTATATCTAATAAAACCTTAAGATGTAGTGAATGTAGTCATGATTGTAGATATAACAAATCAAAACATAAAATTAAATATAAAAAATACTCTAAAAATATATAAAAAACTATAGAATAGACCATAAAGAAAGTCTAATCTATTGTGCTAGTTAAACTACATTTAAAATAATGCAAATCATTTTAAAGAAAAAACAATAGCTGATAGAGATTAGTTATCCCCCCCTCACGTTTTATGAGAGGGGGGTTAAAATATATGAATTATAGTATATTTATAGATTTAAATTATTAAATTTACTTCTATAATAAAGTTATATATGATGATTATCCATTTACTATTTCTCCACCATTTATATGTATAGTTTGACCAGTTATAAAAGATGCTTCATCACTAGCTAAGAACACATAAGCACCAGAACATTCTACAGGTTGACCAGCCCTTTCCATAGGATTATTACTACCAAATTTAGAGATTTTCTGTTCATCAAAACTTGAAGGTATTAATGGTGTCCATATGGGACCTGGTGCAACAGCATTAACTCTTATACCTTTTTTTGCTAGTTGCATAGATAAAGATCTAGTGAATGTTGTTAATGCTCCTTTAGTCATAGAATAGTCTATTAATGTTTCATGTCCGTTATATGCCACAACAGATGTTGTGTTTATTATACTATCGCCACATTTTAAGTAAGGTAGAGCAGCTTTTGTTAAATAAAATGCACCATAAACATTAGTTTTAAAAGTTTTATCAAATTGTTCTTCGTCTATATCAAGTAGACTATCTTGTACATACTGAACAGCTGAATTATTTACTAATATGTTTATTTTTTTATATTCAGTTAAAGTATTTTCTATAGCATTTTTACAAAATTTACTGTCTTTTATATCGCCTTTTATTAAAAGACATTTTCTACCTTCAGCTTCAACTTTATTTTTTGTAAATAGGGCATCTTCATCTTCATTATAATAGATTATGCTTATGTCACATCCAGATTTTGCAAAAGCAATAGAAACAGCCCTACCAATACCACTATCACCACCACTAATAATAGCTACTTTATCTTTTAATTTATCATTTGATTTATTATATAATGGGTTGTCATATATGGGATTTGGAATCATTTCTTTCTCGAATCCTGGCTGGTAGTTTTGATGTTGTTTTGGAAATGAAGTTGGAAAAAACATAATTTATTCTCCTTTGAAAAATTTATTATATAAGATTATAATTTCCAAATGAATATAAATTATACTCAATTTTCCTTTTGCAATATATTGTATAGATAGTCTTTAGCTTAGATTTTAATAGGTATTATTTCAATACCTATTTTTCCGTTTAATATTTCTGGTTTATATAATTACCTATCAGAAAATTGATAATAAAAAATTTAAAATGTAGTGTATATAGTATGTATACAAGGTATAAATTTAAGAAAAGCTGAAAAATATTTAGTAAAGTAGCATATGGTAAAAAAGACATAATTATAGATAAAGATAAGCTTAAAGATATTCATGGTGATTAAAAATTTTATGAGAATTAAAAATTAAAACTGTGAAATAATAAACTTAGAAATAAAACCAAAAGGATGTGGCATTATGACTCATAAGAAAAGACCAAGTACTGAAAAGATGTATGATTATAAAAAAGAAAAAGTAGAGTTTGCAAGAGAGTTAGGTATAAATGGAGCTAACAACACAGAAGTAAATGCAAAAATGGCAGCTCAAGGTGAAGCAAAATATAGTAAAGAAACTATGAATAGAAAACATAGATTTGTAAATCCACAAGAATCAGAAAATCATAGATACTAAAAAAACTTTAGTATTATAGGTATAATAAATTTACTATACATTAAAAAAGGATTTTTATAGTAAATTTGGCGTTACCGAAGAATGATTTTAGCGTTACCAGAGAGTGCTTAAGCGTTACCAGAGAAATTTTCTGGTAACGCTTAATTTTTTCTTAGGTGTTACCGTAAAATCTCTGGTAACACCTTTGGTAACGGCTCTGGTAACGGGTAAAATGTGTAAATTTCAACGATTTTTAAAGGTGTTACCGTAGTTGACGAAAATCTCTAATAAAGTCCAAAATAGAGGAAAATATAGTGAATATACCTATAATTAGAGAAAAAGTTTATGGTTTTGGTTCTTTGGTAACGTTAATAAAATTACTTAGTTTTTATGATAGATAAATTTATTTAATGCTAGAGTTTCTTTTTAACTTTCTTAACTTTTTTTATTATTTTTTTCTTATATACTTTAGATTGAGATAAATCTTTATCTATAGATAATTCAGGATTAATATATTGATTTTCTTTATCTAAATTTGATTCACAAGTTTCTCTAATTGATGAAGCAAATGCAAGTTGTTCACCTAGTACAATTAAAAATCCTGCTAAGTTATCTAAGTCATCATTGTCATCTATTTCTTGAGATATTATAGCTGCTATTATTGTTACTAAAAATATGTATTGATTACTGATTTCTTTACACCCATTTTTTACATCACATATTCTTTTAGTACGGAATTTATTTTTAGGCATCTTACCTCCATCCAATAAAATATTGTTGTTTTATAATATGAAAAATTTAAATATATGTTACTAAAAATAAATTTGAAATTAAATATTATATAATATATAATATTTAAATAAAGTTAAAAAGACAGTTCGAAAGCCTCCTGTCTATAAATAAAACTACGGTGAAAAGCATTTTATAATGATTAAATTTTGTTCAAAAACCGTAGCTTATAACTATGGTTTATTTTATTTTAAAACATAGTTATGAGTGTAGTAACGGATATGACTGAAGTGGCAGTGATGTTATATCAATACAGAAATTTTACCTAAATAGGCTTAATACATTTTAGGGGGAAAAATATGACATCAAAAACAAAAAAAATAACTAGAATAGGTGTAGTTGCAGCCTTATATGCAACAATAACATTAGTACTGGGGTCTATAAGCTATGGACCAATACAATTTAGAATATCAGAGGTAATGACTTTACTTCCGTTATTTGGAAAAGAATATATACTATCACTTACAATAGGTTGTTTTTTAGCAAATGTAATAGGTCCTTATGGAGTACCTGATATTATACTTGGAACATTAGCCACATTTATAAGTGTATATTTAGTATATTTAACAGGAAAACATATGAAAGATAAAAAAGGATACTTAATAATAGCATCATTGTGGCCAACAATAGTAAATGCTATAATAGTAGGTGGAGTAATGCTACATGGATTATTTAAATTGCCATTAATTCTTTCTATTTTAGAGGTAGGATTTGGACAATTTGTGGTAATAACTATAATAGGTGTTCCTTTATTCAGATTTTTAAATAATAAATATTCAAAATTATTAAAGGATATATTAAATTAATATATCCTTTAGTTAATAGTTAGGAGATAAAATGGAAGAAGTAAAAAACACAAAATTAATAGGCATAGGAAATGAAGGTATAAAAAAACTAGAAGAAGTTGAAAGTAAAATAGTAGAAAAAATAGATACAGAAAAAATAAATATCAATAAAGATGTAGATAAAGACTATGTAAGAGCATT
>CAJFPU010000142.1 GCA_904418825.1 uncultured Romboutsia sp.
AACGAATTAGTTCATGCTATAAGTTCAGATATTACATCAACACCAAAATATTCTTATCAAATCTTAGGACCAGCACCAAGTTTTATGAAGCAAAATACAAAATACTATAGTTATGATGGAAATTATTTTTATACAGATATAAATATATTAATGTCAGATGCTAAATTAGACAATCATAATAATGCTATAAATAGTAATAATCCTTATTATAATTACTATCAATATTTACCTGGAAGAAGTAAAACATCTTATACAGCATATGATATAAACAGATATTTTGAACAATATACGCCAACTGATAGTTTACTTAGAAATACAGGAAACTATTTTATAAAGGCTCAAAATGAATATGGAACTAATGCAGCGTTATTGGTTGGTATAGCTATGAATGAATCTGATAGAGGAACTTCTAACCTAGCCAAAACTAAATTTAATGTATTTGGGACAAATGCTAAAGATGGATACGTTGAAAATGCTGATAAATTCTCTAGTATAGAAGAATGTATTATGAGAGTTTCAAACTATTCTTTCTCAAATGGATATTTCAATCCAAAATCTTGGAAGTACAATAGTTCATCATTAGGAAATAAAAGTTTAGGAGCAAATGTTCGCTATGCATCAGACCCATTCTGGAGTGAAAAGGCTATAAGTCGTATGTATCAATTGGACAAGTATTTAGGGGGGGATACTGGACTTAAAGATTATAATAGGTATTTATTAGGTATGTACACTAATGAAACTAGCATAAAAAATACTTCAAATAAAGAATTATATAGTATATTGCCGCAAAATACCAGAACGAAAAATACTTGCAAAGGACAAGTTGGAGATACAACTATTGTGTTAAATGAGAAAGATAGTAATAATTACAATATAAGACCTGATAGAATAGTTCCCATCACAGAAACAAATATAAATGGAGATGGAACTTATTTATGGGATAGAGAAGGCATTGTAAACAAAACTAATATAAAAATAATCAATGAAAAATCAAATCCTAATACTGATTTTACCACTCATTGGGCAAAGTCTTATATAATTGATGGAATGAATAAAGGATGGGTAGATACTACTAACGTTTTTAATCCAGAAATCTTTATAACTAGAGCAGAATTTATAAAAATTGTTAATAGAGCATTTAATATCACTCAAATGGGTGAAGAAAGTTTTAGTGATGTAAATCCAGGAGATTGGTTTTATAATGAAGTTAGAATAGCTACTAATGCGGGATATATAAATGGAAGAGGGAATGGCATATTTGCACCATATGATCCAATAACTAGACAAGAAGCAGCTAAGATTATAGGATATATAACTAATAAAATTGATTATAATTTTACTTATTTATCGGCTTTTGATGATGGATATTCTGTGCTAGATTGGGCTAAACCGTATGTAGAAGGGATTTTAAAAGCAGGATATATGAATGGATATGCTGAGGATAATACTTTTAAACCAAGTGATAATATAAAAAGATCAGAAGCTGTAACCATTTTATCTAGAGCGAAGCTGTAGCAATTTAATATATAAGGGAAAAACTCATAAGATTTAATTTTATGAGTTTTTTTATTATGCAGATTTACGATTAAATAAATTGAGATAGTATTATATGTTTAAAACTATCAAAAATAAGAATACATTTAGAAAAAGGAATATTAATTGCAGAAAAATTTACTAATATTGGAATATATAGTTATTTTATCTAGGATATAAGAAAATTTATAATATATTGCAAAATTAAGAAAGATGATGTATTTGTAATTTTAAAATTGATGAAAAATACTATAAAGTGATGAATGGATGTTAGCCAATTTTATATATAAAACTGATAAACTTAACTAGAAAGATACTTTGCTAAAGATTAGGGGGAATAGAGAGTGAAACGTATAGTTAATAGTATAATATCAGTTATATTGGCTATATCAATGGTATTGTGTATAAATTTTATTAATGTAAATGCACAGGAAAGAAGTAATCAATTATCTAAAGGGCAGTATTTAATAATTAACTCAAAGAAAAATAAATTAGGGTATTTTAAAGATGGAGTATTGGTTAAAGAGTTTTCTGTTGCAACAGGCAAATCATCGACACCAACACCACAAGGTAAATTTAAAATAGTAAATAAAATAAAAAATAGACCATATTATAGTGGTGGAATTCCTGGAGGGAGCCCAAATAATCCACTTGGAGACAGATGGTTGGGGCTTCATGTAGGGGTTACATATGGCACTACCTATGCAATACATGGAAATAATAATGCTAGTAGTATAGGTAAGCATGTAAGTGGTGGATGTATTAGAATGCATAACAGTGAGATAAGATGGTTATTTGAACAGATTAATGTAGGAGCGTATGCTATAGTTGACTATTCTGATAAAACATTTGTACAAATAGCAGATAAGTATGGAATAATTTTAGACAATTCTAGTAGTGAATCACAAAACATAAAAAACTTGAAAAATGCATATAAAGAGTTTTCTAGTTATAATGGAATAGATTTATTAAATAAAAATAGTATAATAACGAATATAAATGATGCAGAAAGTATTTTAGCATCTAAATATAATTATATAAATGCATATAATAAACTAAATTCCAGTGAAAAGAATAATATTGAAGTTAAGGAAATGAATACTAATTTTAATAGAATTATTGAACTAGTTGAGTTTGCTCAGGCTAGTATACGATTTTATAATAATATAAGTATAAATGCAGACTATATTGCTCAAGATATAGATTGGACTAGAAGACTTAATACACATGATAGTGATGAACTTGGAACAAGAGGAAAAGCACTTAAAGAGTATAATGATATAGTTGTTTTTGAAAATAAAGATAATTCAGCAAGAATTAAATATCTGGATAAAATATATACTGAAAGTGTGTTATTTTTAAATGTGATTGAAAATATATATAATGGTGATATAAATAATGCCAAATCTATGGCAAACTTAATAACTGATAGTAGATTAAACTCTGTAGCAAATATAGAAATAAGAAAACAAAGTGACATAATAGATCATTGGGCAGAATCAAATATAAAACAAGCTATGGAAAATGGTTGGATAGATACTACGAATACTTTTAGACCTAATGATAGCATAACAAGAGCAGAATTTATTAAAATAGTAAATAGAAGATTTAATTTTACAGAAGTTGAAGATATTACATTTACTGATGTAGATAAAGATGCTTGGTATTATGAAGAAGTTCAAAAAGCAGTTAAAGTAGGATATATAAAAGGTAATGGAGACAATACTTTTGAACCGAATAATCCAATAACAAGAGAAGAGGTTGCAGTAATTATAACGTCAATAATGAATAATAAAGAAGAAAACTTAGAAAAAATATTTTGGTACAAAGATTATGATATGATATCATTTTGGGCGACAAGCTCTTTAGAAGGGGCTGTAAGCAATGGATATATGGGGGTGTTAGATACACATCTAAGACCAAAAGATAATATAACTAGAGCCGAATCTGTAGTAATTTTACAGAGGGTAAAATAAATGAAAAAGTATAGCTAAATTTTTATCGATTTAGCTATACTTTTTCATTTATTTATTAAAATTATATACAATTAAGACGAAAAATGGTAGAATTATAATTATAATAGTACAAACTGACATTTAATAGAAAAATATCAATAAATATCTTAATAGATATATAAATTATTGTAAAAAATATAAGATAAAGAAAAAGGTTATAAAATATATTA
>CAJFPU010000143.1 GCA_904418825.1 uncultured Romboutsia sp.
TTGAATATATTAAATTATAAAAGCTAAAAATAAAATAAAGGGTTTTATAAAAGATATATAGAATATAAAAATTACAAGTATAAATACTTATACTGTTATAACTGAAGGGAGATGTTCTTATGAATATTATAATATCTGGAAAACAAATGGATTTAACAGATGGAATAAAAAATGCCATAGAAGAGAAATTAGGAAGATTGGATTTCTACCTTCATCCAGAAACAGATGTAAAGGTTACAGTAAGTGCTAAAAAAGCGAGACAAAAAGTAGAAGTTACAATAATACCTATAAGTGGACCAATAATAAGAGCAGAAGATATAGAGGAAAATTTATATGCAGCTATAGATGTTGTATATGATAAATTAAATAAGCAGTTAAGAAAATATAAAAAGAGATTACAAGATAAACATAAATTAAATGAAAGTATAAGATTTGATGTAATAGAAGATATAGAAGAAAATGATTATTCTTCAAGTGAAGATAATTTAGATATAGTAATAGAAAGAACTAAAAAATTTGGTGTAAAACCAATGAGTCCGGAAGAAGCTGTTTTACAAATGGATTTATTAGGACACGATTTTTATATGTTTAAGGATTCAGAATCAGATGATATATCTATAGTATATAGACGTAAAAATGGTGGATATGGATTAATAGAATCTGAATAATAGAGTATAAATAATTATAAGAGCTATTGATAAATTTAATTGTCGATAGCTTTTTTTGAGCAAATAATATTACATACAGTATTTTTATGGTAAAATATATAGATATTATATAAATGTGCGAGGAGAGATTTTAAACATGGGTTTTTTAGATAATTTATTTAATATGGCAGATAAAAAAGAGCTAAAAAAATTCAACAAAATAGTTGATAGTATAGATTCATTAGAATCAAAATTTGAATCTATGTCAGATAAAGACCTTAAAGACATGACAAATGTATTTAAAGAGAGACTGGCAAATGGAGAAACATTAGATGATATTTTACCAGAATCTTTTGCCGTTGTAAGAGAGGCTTCTAAAAGAGTATTAGGAATGAGACATTACAGAGTTCAACTTATAGGTGGAATAGTTCTTCATCAAGGTAGAATAGCTGAAATGAAAACAGGAGAAGGTAAAACATTAGTTGGAACAGCACCAGTTTATTTAAATGCTCTTACGGGTAAGGGTGTACATGTTGTTACAGTAAATGATTACTTAGCAAAGCGTGATAAAGAACAAATGGGAAAAGTATATGAGTTCTTAGGGATGACTGTCGGAGTAATAGTTCATGGGCAAGATCCACAAACAAGACGTGCACAATATCAATGTGATATAACTTACGGTACAAACAATGAATATGGATTTGATTACTTAAAAGATAATATGGTAATTCATAAAGAACAAATGGTTCAAAGAGAATTAAACTATGCAATAGTTGATGAGGTTGATTCAATACTTGTTGATGAAGCAAGAACTCCACTTATAATATCTGGACCTGGAGATAAATCTACTCATTTATATTCAGATGCTAATACATTCATATTAACACTAAAACCTGATAATTATGAAATTGATGAAAAACAAAAATCAGTTTCATTAACTGATTCAGGGATACAAAAAGCAGAGGTTTATTTTAACGTTGAAAATATAACAGATATATCTCATATGGAGTTGTATCATCATATAAATCAAGCATTAAAAGCTCATACTATAATGAAAAAAGATGTTGATTATGTAACTAGAGATGGAGAAATAATAATAGTTGATGAATTCACAGGAAGACTTATGTTTGGTAGAAGATATTCAGAAGGATTACATCAAGCTATAGAAGCCAAAGAAGGATTAAGAATACAAAGAGAGTCTAAAACTTTAGCTACTGTAACATTCCAAAATTATTTTAGAATGTATAATAAGCTTGCAGGTATGACAGGTACAGCTAAAACAGAAGAAGAAGAATTTAAAGCTATATATAAAATGGATGTAGTTCAAATTCCTACTAATAAAGAAGTACAAAGAGAAGATTTATCAGATGCAGTTTACAAAAATGTAGTTGGTAAATTTAATGCAGTTGTTGAAGATATAATAGAAAGACACAAAAAGAATCAACCTATTCTTGTAGGTACTGTATCAATAGAAAACTCTGAATTAATATCTCAGTTATTAAAAAGAAGAGGCATAAAGCATGAAGTATTAAATGCTAAACATCATGATAAAGAAGCAGAAATAATAGCTCAAGCTGGTAGATTAGGTGCAGTAACAATAGCAACTAATATGGCAGGTCGTGGTACAGATATAGTGCTAGGTGGTAATCCAACATTCTTAACTAAAAAACAAATGAAGAAGTTAGGATATGATGAAAGTGTAATAAATAAAGTAGATGCTTCTTTAGAAGGTATAGATAGAGAAGGTAATGAAGAATTATTTGCAGCTAGAGAAAAATATGAAGAGTTATACAAAAAATATAAAGAAGAGACAAAAGCTGAGCAAGAAGAAGTTCTAAAAGCAGGAGGTCTTGCTATAATAGGTACTGAAAGACATGAATCTAGAAGAATTGATAATCAGTTAAGAGGACGTGCTGGTCGTCAAGGAGACCCAGGTAGTTCAAGATTTTATATATCTTTAGAAGATGATCTTATGAGATTATTTGGAAGTGAGAGAATATCTGGTATAGTAGAAAAAATAGGTCTTGAGGAAGATATGCCTATAGAGCACAAAATGTTAACTAAATCTATTGAAGGAGCACAAAAGAAAGTAGAAGGTAGAAACTTCGGAATAAGAAAGCACGTACTTCAATATGATGATGTTATGAATAAACAAAGAGAAATAATATACGCTGAAAGAAGACGTGTACTTGAAGGTGAAAATTTAAAAGAGCAAATAGAAAATATGATTCATTCTTTAATAGAAGAAGGTGTTATGTCATACTCTCAAGATGGATTTGATGCAGAAAGATTTGTAGAGTACATGTATAATTTATTCATGCCAAGGGGAAGTATAGAAGTTTCTGATATAGAGAACCTTAAAGCAGAAGAAGTTATAGAAAAAGTTTATGAAATAGCTATGAAAATATACAATGGAAAAGAAGAAAGAATAGGTTCTGATGGAATGAGAGAATTAGAAAGACGTATACTTCTTCAATCAGTTGATACCCATTGGATAGACCATATAGATGCTATGGACCAATTACGTCAAGGTATAGGTCTTCGTGCAATCGGGCAACAAGATCCTGTAATAGCATATACAGATGAAGGATTTAACATGTTCAATGAAATGAACAGTCATATAAAAGAAGATACTATAAAATACTTATTCAACATATCTATAGAAGAACCAGTTGAAAGAAAGCAAGTTATAGATGTTGACCACTTATCATCTAATTTAGATGAAGATGCTGATAATAAAACAATTAAAAAAGAAGAGAGTATAGGACGAAATGATGATTGTCCATGTGGTAGTGGTAAAAAGTATAAAAAATGTTGTGGAAGATAATTTTGGAGGACCAAAATGTTAAATATACAAGAATATAGAAATAGTGTGGAGCTTATGGCTTCAAATATAGAAGAATTGAGGGATTCTCTTTGACATTGCTTCATTA
>CAJFPU010000144.1 GCA_904418825.1 uncultured Romboutsia sp.
GAAAATAGATAACAAGGTTATTTCAAATAGATTTTTTAATTCATATAGTTTACATATGGAAAGAGCCAATGATTTAGAAACTTTATGTAGGCTTAGAAAATATGAAATGACTGGTTATAGAAATATGGCTGTGCATTGTTATGCATATTGGAAAGGTATTTATGTTAGAGATAATTATGAGCTTGAAAATGCAGTTATAGAGTTTAATAACGCATTTACTGAGCCTCTTAAGGACACAGAGGTACAAGCTGTTTTAAGATGTATACCAAAGGCTATTGAGAAGTTTATAGCCTATGAGCAAGGTTTAAGAAGTGGTGAACGTAAGAGAGTTTCTAAAGGCATGAGGGATAAGGACGGTTATTGGTATAAGAATGAAACATTAATTGATAGATTGGGAATTACAAGTAAAGAGCAAAAATATATGAAGACTATTATAGGTCTTGATGAAAAGTATGATAGAAACAATGAGAGAAGAAGAAATAAGAGAAGAAATGAAGAGGGATTGACTAAACGTGAAGAAGATAAAATTAAAACAATAGAATCAATAAAAAAATTGTGTGAGCAAGGATATAAACAAATAGAGATAGTTAAAGCATTAGGATTAAGTAAAGGAAGAGTATCACAGGTTGTAAAAGAAATAAAGTCTAAAAAAGTTTAATGAAATGGCTCTTTATAAATATGTGGGTGTGAGGAGCGCTTTTTATAGCTTAAGAATTACAAGTAAAGATTAAAAGTATATTAAGACTATCATATTAAAAAATAGGTGCGTTAAAAAATGGGTCTTTATAAATATGTGGTGTGTCTGTAGTGTCTTTGATAGATTAGGAATTACAAGTAAAGAGTAAAGGTACAAGAAAACTATTATAGGGCTTGATGAAAAGTATGATAGAAAGAATGAGAAAAGAAGAGTAGGTAGAAGAAATGAAGAGGGATTAACTAAGAGAGAACAAGATAAGAAAGATAGAATAGAGAAAATAAAAGTATTACTAAGTAAAGGATTAAATCAGTCTAAAATAGCTCAAGAACTAGGAATAAGTAGACAAGCAGTGAGTAAATTATGTAAAGAAATTTAGTATCATTTTTTTGTCAACTGAAATGGGTCTTTATAAATATGTGGTGTGGGTGAGCATGTTGATCTTTAATATTTATATAGATTAGTGTCAATTATTATCTGTGTAATAAGCTAATAGAGATAGTAAGATCTTTTACATAACAGTTATGTAATAACATTAAAAGCTTAAATATGAATTTTTAATAAATTTATGTTATAGCATAGATACAAATTAGAGATAGTGTCATTTGATATGTTATATTAAGTTAATTTTGTTTATAGAAATACTTTAATATGGAAACTTAATATTATACACTTAAATTGATAAATTATTAAAAATATAGGGGGATATATATGAAAAAGAAATTATTATGTTTAAGTGCAATATTAGCGATGACTTCAACTACAATGGTGTCATTTGCAAATGAAGTCACTAATTATATAAGTGAGGATAATAAAAATGAAATAGTTCAACCGAGAGCTCAATATGCTGTTGTAAATGCATCAAATGTAAATATTAGATCTAACGCAGGAACATCATATAAAGTAGTTGGACAATTACCTAAAGGTGTAACTGTAATAACTACATATACTAAGCAAAAATATGCAAATGGAATGTGGTGGCAAGAAATACAAAGTAAGTATGGTAATGGATGGGTTGCAGATAAATACCTTAATCATATAGGATAAATATAAACAAAGACTTACTATATAGTAAGTATTTTGTTTAAGAGAGGTGAATTATATTTTGAACGTAAATAAGTTAATTATACTATTAAGTATGATTTTATTATTAACTGGATGCTCTGAAAGTAAAAAATTATCTACAAATCAAAGTGAAGATAATAATCAAATAAAGTATAAAAGTAAAGATATAACTATAAATGAAAATTTATTAAAAGAAAATATAAAAAAGATATCGTCAAATGTACGAAATTATGGATCAGATGGAGAGATAGAATCTTCAGAATATATAAATAATCAACTTACTAAATACGGTTATTCTGTTATGTTTCAAGAATTTGATGTATATAAACAAGATCAATATACAACTGTACAATCTGAAACTAATTTAGATTATTTAAATAACAATTTTTATAACTCTGATTCTATAGGAAAGGCTAGGAATATAATTGCTACTCAACGCAACTTTGATAAAAATAAGAAGACCTTATATTTAACAGCACATTATGATTCAACAAGTGATACTATTGGTATTGTAGATAACGCATCAGGTAGTGCTACTTTATTAGAACTAGCAAGAGTATTGAGTGATTATAATGATGAATTTAATATAGGTATAGTATTTTTTAGTGCAGAAGAGTATTTTAGATCTGGATCAAGAAAGTTTGTTTCAAGCCTTGATGAAGATGAAAAAAATAATATATTAGGCTGTATAAATATTGATATGGTAGGAGAAAAAGGAAAAGGCCCTATTATAATGCAAACTGTTAATGGAGAAAATAATATAATGTCTATTATGATGGATAAATTGACTAATAAGGAGTTTAATTTATCAGGTGGAGGATCATCAGATGATCTTTCTTTTTATATGGGGGAAATACCTGTAATAAATTTATGTAATGACTATGCAAAAGCTAGGTTGTATGATGATGCAGAGGATAATATTGAATCTATAGATTTTAATCAAATTAAGGAACTTTGTGAATCTATATTAAATGCAATAACTGATTTTAAATTAAGTATGTATAATAAATTTCTTAAAGATTATAAAGATATTGATTTGGACATAGATGAAAATGATATAAAATTAGTAGGAGAATTTAAACTCATTAATAAAAAAGAAACTCTTATAGGCAATGGATATGATGTTCAAAAAAAATATACTTATCAAAATAATGAAGGTAAAACGTGTACAATAATGTCAAAATCAGTAAAGTTTATTCCTAAAGAACAACTTAATAATTTAATATTACTTGATGAACCAAATACAGATGGATATAAATTTATAAATGAAGATAAAAAATTAGTTTATCAAATTGGATTTAATTATGGAGAATTACAGGGGAATATTTCTTCTGATGAATTATTAAAGTTTTTTACAGGTTATTATTCTAAATTTTATTAGTATTTGTATATTATAAGTTTTATAATCTAAATATCAAAAATATATTAATTTATTTTGGACATATAAATATATTTTTTATTAAATAAAAGAGTTTTTATAATTAATCTACCTGTACAATTTGAAAATATAGCTATAGAGCTTGGAATAGACAAAGTTAAAGCTTTATTTAAAGAATTTGGTGGAACATCAGTATACTTTCCTACTGAAAAAATGATATACAAAGATGCTCGTGATAGAGAAATAGTATCAGAATATAATGGATTTAATCATAAAGAATTAGCAACTAAATACAATATGTCTGAAAGTTACATAAGAGCTATTATAAATAGGCATAAAAAAAGTGCTTAAAACAAAGAAGCTACACACCTAATTAATATTGGGATGTGTAGCTTCTTAAATTTTATATACTAAA
>CAJFPU010000145.1 GCA_904418825.1 uncultured Romboutsia sp.
ATGTTATTCATTCTAAATTTAATATCCATTAAATTATTATCTATGCTTTTTAAATTAGCATTTACTTGAAGTATTGGATCTTTTGTTTTTTTAGGTTTAGGCCAGTAAAGTTCAATTAAGATATATATAATTAAAAGGAAAATTAAAAAACGAAAATCACCAAGATATGTATTAATAAGTTTAGACATATTTGTAAATAAATTATTGAAAAAACTAATAATCATAAATTAAGGTTAACCTCCAATCTACTTTTGATTTATATGAGTAGAAAATTTTAATAGAATAGAAATTTATGATATAATTTAAAACAAAAGAAACTATGTTCAAAACAAGGGGAAAAAAATGAAACTAAAACAAGGAATATACGAACAAGTAATATCTAATAAAATACACGAAGAAATAAAAAATAGAGAAAATGAAATAAACATACAAAAAGAAGAAATAGAAAAAGAAGAAGCAAAAATAATACTATCAAAATACCTACAAGAAGTAACTAAAAAAAGCCTAAATCTAATTAAAAATAAAGATTTAGATAAGCAAATACAACTATGTAACCAAATAATAAACTACCTATCAGAACAAGTAGAAGATGAAGAAATAAAAGAAAATAACATACATAAAAATGGTGAAGTACTACTATCAATAGAAGAAAAACTTAACAAATCAAAAATCAAAAACAACAACATAAGACCAATAACACCAATATCACAAAGCTACTTATTCACAAACTCAAACAACGAACCAGACTTAATAAGTGAATTAAAAAGAGAAATAGCAAGTAGTGACAGTATAGACATATTAGTATCATTCATAAGATGGAGCGGACTAAGACTAATAAAAGATGAACTAATCGAACATACTAAAACAAAAAAACTTAGAATAATAACAACATCATATATGGGAGCAAGCGAATTTAGAGCTATAAAGTTTTTATCACAACTTCAAAATACAGAAATAAAAATATCTTATGATACACAAAGGACAAGACTACATGCTAAAAGTTATATGTTCCATAGAAATACAGGATTTACAACAGCATACATAGGCTCATCAAATATATCAAAAGATGCAATGACTACTGGACTAGAATGGAACATGAAAGTAAGTGAAAAAGATTCAAAAAATATAGTAGATAAATTCAAAGCAACCTTTGAAAGCTACTTTAACGATGAAGAATTTAAAACATTTACAGAAGCTGATGAAGAGAAGTTAAAAATAGAATTAAAAAAGGCTAGAGGAAATGATTATAAATCAGAAAATGAAGAAATAGCTAACATAGACGTTAAACCATATCATTATCAACAAGAAATATTAGACACACTAAAAGTTGAAAGAGAAGTACTAGGACACAATAAAAATTTAGTAGTAGCAGCTACAGGAGTTGGAAAAACTGTAATATCAGCCTTTGACTATAAAAACTTTAAAAATAATAATAAGAGAAAAGTAAATAGATTACTATTTATTGCCCATAGAGAAGACATACTAGTACAAAGTATGAAAACTTTTAGAACAATACTTAAAGATAGAAACTTTGGAGGACTATATACAGGAAACTTTACTCCAGATAATATAGATCATGTATTTATGACAATACAAACTTTTAACTCTAAAAAATTTGATGAAAACATAAGCAAAGATTTTTACGACTTTATAATAATTGATGAGTTTCATCATGCAAGTGCACCAAGCTATCAAAAACTACTTTCACATTTTACACCTAAAGTACTTTTAGGACTTACAGCAACACCAGAAAGAATGGATGGAAAAGATGTATTAGAATACTTTGATGGTAGAATAAGTAGTGAAATGAGATTAGGAGAAGCAATAGATAAAAAATTGCTTACACCATTTCAATATTTCTGTATAAGTGATGAATTAGATTTAAGTAAAGTAAAATGGTCAAAAGGCGGATATGACAATAAAGAACTTACAAACCTACTTACAGTAGATAAACTAAATGCCCAAAAAAGAGCAGACTTAATATTAAAAAGTATATATGATTATATAGCAGATATAGATGAAGTAGTTGGACTTGGATTTTGTGTAAGTATAGACCATGCAAACTTTATGGCAAACTACTTTAACGAAAAAGGTATACCATCAGTTGCTATAAGTTCTAAATGTAGTGTAGATGAAAGAGATGAAGCAAAATCTAAACTTATAAATGGAGAATATAAATTTGCATTTGTAGTTGATTTATACAATGAAGGAGTAGATATACCACAGATAAATACAATACTCTTTTTAAGACCAACAGATAGTTTAACAGTATTTTTACAACAATTAGGAAGAGGATTAAGGCTTAGTGATAATAAAGAATGTCTAACAGTACTTGATTATGTAGGACAAGCACATAAAAACTATAATTTTTATGAAAAGTTTTCACAAATAGCAAAGAAAAAAGGAAAAGCTTTAAAAGAAGAAATAGAAAGTGGATTTATAACACTTCCAAAAGGTTGCCATTTACATATGGAAAAGCAAGCTAAGGAGTACATACTAAGAAATATAAATTCATTTATAAATAATAAGACAACTATAACAAATAAAATTAAAACTTTTGAAATAGAAAGTGGCAAAAAAATAAATCTTGCAAACTTTATAGAATTTTATAACATAAGTTTAAAAGAAATATACAAAACTAAAAATAGCTTTTATAGACTTTGTGTAAATGCAAAAGTAAAAGAAGATTTTAATGATATAGATGAACAAAGTTTATCAGGTGGTATGTTAAGACTTATAAACACAGACTCAATAAGACTTCTTAAGTTTTGGATAGATGTATTAGAAAATTATAAAAAATATAAAAACATTAGCTTTACTGAAAGTGAAGAAAAAATGTTACTTATGCTACATTACACCTTATACACTAAATGTCCTAAAGACTTAGGTATAAATAATATAGATGAGTTTTTACAAAGACTTTATAGCAATAAAGTTATTTATGAAGAAATTATAGAAATACTTAAATATAATTTAAGTCATATAAAGGTAAGGACTTTTAATGATAATCTAAGCTTTGATACTCATTTAGAAGTACATGCAACATATACAAAGGAACAGATTTTAGCATCCCTTGGTAAAAATACTATTAAAAAGCAATATCCATTAAGAGAAGGTGTATTATATATTGAAGATAAGAAAACCGATATATTTTTAATAACTTTAAATAAAGTTGAAAAGCATTTTTCTCCTTCTACTATGTATGAAGACTATGCTATAAATGATGAATTATTTAACTGGCAAAGTCAAAGTAGGACTAGCATAGATTCTCCAACGGGTAAAAGATATGTAAATCACAGGGAAAGTGGCAATAATATATTGTTATTTGTTAGGGAAAATAAAAGTGAAGATGGTGTAACAAGTCCATATATTTATTTAGGGCCGGCTGATATTGTAAGTTATAGTGGAAGTAAGCCAATAAGTATAGTATGGAAATTAAGAAATAGATTGCCTGCAAGTATTGCTGTAAAAGCAGAAAAAGCATTGTAAAAATATAAGGAATATACATACTTTTATTGTATATTCCTT
>CAJFPU010000146.1 GCA_904418825.1 uncultured Romboutsia sp.
TATACAAATTCTTTCAAGTATATTTAATAGCATATTAGAATCAGCACCTTGCTTTGTAGAACTTCCAATTTCTTCATTATCAAATACAGCTACTATATTTATTCCTTTATTTCCATCAGCATTTATTAAAGCATTTAAACTTGCATGAACCATTGCTAAATTATCAAGTCTTGAACTTGATATAAATTCATTATTAGGTCCTATTAAACATCCTTTTTCAAATTCATATAAAAATAAATCAAAATCTATTATATCTTCTATATTAACTCCTAATCTGTTCTGCAATTCTTTTAATAAGAATTTATCTTTTTCTAAATAATCATTTAATAATCCTACTAAAGGAAGCATATCTTTTTGTTTATTAAAAGCATATCCTTCATTTACATTTCTATTCATATGTATAGCTAAATTAGGTATTATGCATATTGGTTTATCTAGATTTACTATTACTTCTTTAGGTTTTAATATATTCTCTGTTCTTATAATTACTCTACCAGCTACTCCTAGTGGTCTGTCTAACCATGTACTTAGTATTGGACCACCATAGCATTCTGTATTTAATTTTAGATAAACTTTTTCCGATTCAATTTCTGCATTTGGTTTTATTCTAAATGATGGTGAGTCCGAGTGAGAACCAATAATTCTAAATCCTTCTTTTTCTATATTTTCTGAGTTTATTGTAAATGCTACTATTGCTGATGAATTTTTCGTTATATAGTACTTTCCTCCCATTTTTATATCCCATAATTTGCATGAATCTAATTCAATAAACCCTTTTGAATCTAATAACTCCTTTGATGTAGAAACAGCATGAAATGCAGTTGGGCTACTATAAATAAAATCTATTAAGTTTTTAGCAAATTTCTTACTATTCATATCTCTACTCCTTATTATAAATATTTTGTAAATTAAATAATTGTAGTTACCTAAATTTATATATAAGTATAGGTAACTACTTTTATAAAAAGTTCATTATATCAAACTACATATTAAAGTAAATTCTTCAAAATACTAACTATATCCTCTTCCTTAAAATATTATAATATATCTAAAGTTGTATATTCTTTATTTATCTTTTTTATCCCCTGTTGTTCAAATGCTATAGTAACATCTGTACCCATCATTCCAACTACTGTTCCTACTCCAAACTTAGGATGATGTACTCTTGCACCTGGCTTTATATCATCTATATTAGTTTCTTTTTCATTATTTTTAATAGTTGCATTAACTTGCTTTGCAACTGCTGTCTTATTAATTGTATTCATATATTTTTGTTTATATTTATCTAGTACATTATAATTTGCTTTTGAATATGATAATTCTTTTTCAGCAGAATTTAATCTTTCTATACATTCTTTTGGCAACTCTTCCATAAATCTAGATGCAATTGATGGATTTGTTTTCCCATATAATGTTCTTTTTTGAGTTAATGTAAGATATAAAATTTCCTTAGCTCTTGTTATCCCAACATAACAAAGTCTTCTCTCTTCTTCTATCTCTGAATCATTCATAGATCTTACAGCTCTTGCTATTGGAAATAAACCATCTTCCATACCAACTATAAATACAACTGGGAATTCTAATCCCTTTGATGTATGAATTGTCATAAGTGAAACTTTATCTATTTCCTCTTCTTCGCTCGATTCCGATGTTAATGCAATACCTGTTAAGAATGTTTCTAAATCCTTTTCTTCACTAGTTTGCTCAAACTCCATAGCTACCGATATAAATTCTTTTACGTTATCTTTTCTTTCTTCAGCTTCTTCTTTATTTCCTTTATATAATTCATCTATATATCCATAGTAATCTATAGATTCTATTACTTTTTCTATTAACTTACTAACAGGATAGACTTCCCTCATTGTTCTTAATGTTCCTATTACATTATCAACAAATTTACTTATACTATTTCTAGCTTTTGTTGATATTTCTGAGTTTGTTTCTATATCTATAAGCACAGAATATATACTTTCTTGCTTTAAACTTGCTCTATCTTCTATTTTTTCTATAGTTCTAAGCCCTATTCCTCTTCTTGGAATATTTATTATTCTTTTTATAGATATATCATCTTGTGGATTTTGTATAACTCTTAAATATGCTATTAAATCCTTTATCTCTTTTCTTTCATAAAATTTTGTTCCACCATATATATTATATGGTATTTGACTTCTATTTAATGCATCTTCTACAGAACGAGATTGTGCATTAGCCCTATAAAGCACTGCAAAATCTTTGTATGATCTATTTTGTTCTCTTGATATTTTAGCTATCATATCAGCAACAAAATCTGATTCTTCTATTTCATCTTGAGCTACCTGTATTTTTATAAGTTCTCCTTCTTTTTTCTCACTCCAAAGTCTTTTTCTTTTTCTTTCTATATTATTAGATATAACTGTATTAGCTGCATCTAGTATAATTTGAGTTGATCTATAATTTTGTTCAAGCTTAACAACATGTACATTATCATAATCCTTTTCAAACTCAAGTATATTTCTTATATCAGCACCTCTCCAACCATATATACTTTGGTCATCATCTCCAACAACACATATATTTTGATGCTCTTTAGCTAATATTTTTATTAATTCATATTGAGCTTTGCTTGTATCTTGATACTCATCTACCATTATATACTTAAATCTATTTCTATAGTAATCTAAAACTTCTTTATCGCTTTTTAAAAGCTCTACTGTTTTAAATATTAAGTCATCAAAATCTAATGCACTATTTCTCTTTAAACGGTCTTGATATAGCGCGTATACATCTGCTATCTTGCTCATTCTATTGTCATTCATATGCATTGCTTTAAACTGTTTAGGGTCATATAATTTATCCTTAGCACCAGATATAGTACTTATAATTACCTTAGGTTCAAATACCTTATCGCTTAAATTTAATTCTTTTAAGCAGTCTTTTACTAATGTTACTTGGTCCGCGCTATCATATATAACAAAACTTCTATTATATCCGATTCTATTTATATCTTTTCTAAGTATACGCACACAACAAGAATGGAATGTACTTATCCACATATCGCTTGCATCTGAATCTAATGTTTCTTCTACTCTTTCTCTCATTTCATTCGCAGCTTTATTAGTAAATGTTATGGCTAATATATTTGCAGGTTGTACACCTTTATCTTCTATTAGATGCCCTATTCTTGTTGTTAACACTCTTGTTTTACCAGAACCTGCTCCGGCTAGTATAAGTACAGGTCCTTCTGTTTTCTCTACAGCTTCTCTTTGAGCAGGATTTAATGTATCTAAATTCATATTTGTCCTCCTAATAATGATTATTTTAATAAAAATAATTTTTCTTAAAGATTAAATAATATTTTAATTTTAGCCATTATATATTAAATTTAAAACTATCTAATTTTTAAGATAATAAGTTAGTATATAACTTATTATAATTTAAAAAAGGTATAGAGTAAAACTTTATCTCTATACCTTTTTATGTATATAAAGTATTTTATATAAAATAAATACTATTATACTCTTATATATATAATATATAACCATTTAATCTATTATTTACTATTTATAAATTCTAATAATATTACTTTTAAAATTTTGTATAATTAAACTTTAAACAATAAAAAAAGACTACGTGGCTACGTGCTACTCTCCCAGGCGGTTGCCCACCAAGTACCATTGCCGCTAAAGAGCTTAACTTCTGTGTTCGGTATGGGA
>CAJFPU010000147.1 GCA_904418825.1 uncultured Romboutsia sp.
TCACAAGTCAGCAGTAAAATATGTAAATGCTAAAGCTCAAGCTACTATAATACATAATATAGAAAATCAATTAACAGAAGATGAGCTTAGAATTTATAAGAGGGGAAGAAATCAGAAGTCTCATACATCACCTAAGAATGCTGATATTATAGACTATAAGCATGCAACAGGGTTTGAAGCTTTAATAGGATATTTATACTTAGATAAAAACTATGAGAGATTGGATTATATAATATCAGAAGGAATAAAAATTATTGAAAATAATATGTAAATTTGAAAAGTATTGTGAATATAAAGCAATACTTTTCTACATTTCTATACGAATTATAAAATTTTAATGTATAATATTTATAAAACAAATTAAGGAGGGTAGTATAAATGAAAGTAAAAATATTATCTTATACACCAGAACCGGAAAAGGTTATATCAATGGCTGCAAAATTATGTTACTCAGCTGTTGGGGTTGATGAAATAGAAGAAAATTTAACACCAGAGAATATAGATGAATTTTTAAACAGATTAATGAGTTTAGGCCATGAGTCTCCCTTAGAACATGTAACATTTACATTCGCAGTAGAGGGAATATCTAGAGCTTGTTCTCATCAATTAGTTAGACATCGTATAGCTAGTTATTCACAACAAAGTCAAAGATATGTTAAATTAGATCAATTTGAATATATAATTCCTCCTCATATAAATGAAATAGCTGAGGCTAGAGATTTATTTATAGATAAAATGAAAAAAGATCAAGAAGTTTATGATAAGCTTGTAGAGTTGTTATTTAAAAAACATTATAATAAATTTATAGAAATTGGAAAAAATGAAAAAGCAGCAAAAAGAAAAGCAGAAAAATGGGCAATAGAAGATGCTAGATATGTTTTTCCTAATGCATGTGAAACAAAAATAGTATTTACTATGAATGTAAGAAGTTTATATAACTTTTTACATCACAGATGTTGTATAAGAGCACAATGGGAAATAAGAGAGTTAGCTACAGAAATGTTAAAACAATTAAAGCAAATATCACCAGTCTTATTTAAAGATATGGGACCAAAATGTGTTAAAGGACCATGTCCAGAAGGAAGTATGACTTGTGGTAGAATAGTTCAAATAAGAGAAAAATTTAAAAATTTATAGGCGGTGAAAAGTTTGGCAACAATAGAAGGAAGAAATCCTGTAATAGAAGCGATAAAAAATGACAGAGAAATAGATAAAATAATGATAGCGAATTCAGCTAAAGAAGGTTCTATCAAAAAAATAATAGGCATGGCGAAAGAAAAAAATATAGTAATACAATATGTAGATAAACACAAACTAGATGAAATAAGTACTAGTCATTCTCATCAAGGTGTTATAGCTCAAGTAAGTGAGTATAAATACTGGGAACTAGATGAGCTAATAGAAAGTGTTAAAGCTAAAAATGAAGACCCATTTTTTATAATACTAGATGAGATAACAGATCCTCATAATCTTGGATCTATAATAAGAACGGCTGATGCAGTTGGAGCTCATGGTGTTATAATACCTAAAAGAAGATCAGTACATATAACACCTGTAGTAGCTAAAGCATCTGCAGGTGCAGTAGAATATGTTCCTGTTTGTAAGGTTACTAATATAGTTAATACTATAAAAAAATTAAAAGATGAAGGTTTATGGATAGCTGCAGCTGATATGGATGGACAGACATTCTATGAACAAAATCTTACAGGATCGCTTGGATTAGTTATAGGTAGTGAAGGATTTGGAATATCTAGATTAGTTAAACAAAATTGTGATTTTACTGTTAAAATGCCTATGATAGGAAACGTAACATCATTAAATGCCTCGGTAGCAGCGGGAATTCTACTATACGAGATATTTAAGCAAAGATCAGGTAATAAGTAAGTTGATGAGAAAAAATAAAAAAGATTATTTAATAGTAGACGGTTATAATATTATAAATGCTTGGGATGAACTAAAGAATATAGCTATAACAGATTTAGAACATGCTAGAGAAAAATTAATCGATGCTATAATAGAATATGCTGAATTTACAGGGAGATTAGGTATAATAGTTTTTGATGCCTATAACATAAAAAGTTG
Organism: uncultured Romboutsia sp.; assembly: GCA_904418825.1. GTDB lineage: Bacteria > Bacillota > Clostridia > Peptostreptococcales > Peptostreptococcaceae > Romboutsia. Next base: position 2,083 of record CAJFPU010000147.1, read on the forward strand.
TAAAGAGAAAATAGAAAAAAGAAAAAATATAACTATAGTTTATACAAAAGAACATCAAACTGCAGATAGTTACATAGAAAAATTTATAGGATCTTTATCAAAATATGATGATGTAAAAGTTGCTACTAATGACTATGCAGAACAACAAATTGTATTAGGTAAAGGTGCAAGTAGAATAACTTCTAGAGAATTAAAATTAGATTTAGAAAATGTAAAGTCTAAGATAAGAGAAAAAAATGCTGGTGTATATAAAAAAATTCAGCGAAATTGGTTGGAAGATAGGTTAGATATAGAAACATTGTCGAAACTTGAGAACATTCGTAGAAACCGTTGAAAATGCTGAATTTATTAGATTATAATAAAGCTATTAAAATGTTTAATGGGGGAGATAAACATGTTAGTAGCTAATTATGAATTCTATGAATCTATAGATAATAGTCAGCAAGATGAATATGACATAGTATTAAAAGCAAGTAAAGGGGATAAAATAGCACTAGAGTATATTATAAAAAAATATAAAAATTTTGTGAAAGCAAAAGCAAAGTCATATTTTTTAATAGGTGCAGATAAAGAAGATATAATTCAAGAGGGTATGATAGGATTATACAAAGCAGTTAGAGATTTTGATGCAACTAAAACAAATTCATTTAAAGGATTTGCGGAGATTTGTATAACTAGACAAATAATAACAGCAATAAAAACGGCAACTAGACAAAAGCATATACCTCTTAATTCATATATATCTTTAAATAAACCTATATATGATGAAGAATCAGAAAGAACACTTTTGGATATAATTGCAACTAGTATAGTTACAGATCCAGAAGAACTTATAATAAGCAAAGAAGAACTAAAGCACATAGAGTCAAAGATGAATGAACTTTTAAGTGATTTAGAATTACAGGTTGTAGAATACTACTTAAATGGTAAGTCATATCAATACATAGCGGACAAGCTTAAAAGAGATGTAAAATCAATAGATAATGCTCTTCAAAGAGTAAAGAGAAAATTGGAAAAACATCTTGAAAACAGAAATGATTAATAGTAAAATACTTACCATAAGCTTATTATAAGCGTAATAATTAAAAAAATATTAATCAAGGAGGTATTTCAAAATGGCTAAAGCTAAATTTGAAAGAAATAAACCACACGTTAATATAGGAACAATAGGACACGTTGACCACGGTAAAACTACATTAA
>CAJFPU010000148.1 GCA_904418825.1 uncultured Romboutsia sp.
GTTATTATTAGTAGTGAGTGTGGTGTTGATAGGTTGCTTGGTATTGATGAGGCTTTGGGGAGCAGGCTTATAGAGATGAGTAAGGGTAGGATTGTTGAGCTTAGGGGTAGGAATCTTAATTATAGGATGTATTGAAATCTTATGGTTAAATATGTATAATTTTTATTAATGATTAGTTGGGTGTAAATATAGAAAATAGATTAGTAGGGAGAATCAAAATGAAAAGGGAGTTAGCTATAAATATATTAAATAATATAATTGAATATAGTGAAAAAAAGGATGTAAATTATACTATAGAAATGTTAAATAAATCTGAATATGAAGATGGATTTCATCATTTTATAAGAACAGAAAAAGGATATGATATATTAGGGGTAGCTAAAATATACTATGAAGATACTTCATACTATTTTGTATTTGTTGATTGGCCTGAAAACAGTTATATTTTTATATACCCTAAAGATAAACATAGCACATTATTAGAATTACACAAAATCAATGAGGAATATAATTCGCTTAATATAGAATGGAGATACAAGCCAAATAAAAGAGATGGAAAAAATAAAGAAAGAAAAGAGTGCTTTGAAAAGTATTATGGAGATACTACAAGTAGAATAGAAGTACCAAAAAATGTAGAAGAGATAGAAACTTTTTTATTTGAAATGTTTGGTTTGGTAGATAAGAGAATAAAGTCAGATAATATAATTTTTAATGAAGATATTATAACAGAATTTCCAGAAGGAAAAGTATATGAAAGGGTTCATAAAGTTAGAGAGAGAAATAGTAAATTAATACAACAAATAAAGAAAGAACGCCTTGAAAAAGATAAAAAGTTAGTTTGTGAAATTTGTGAATTTGATTTTTATAAGGTCTATAAAGATTTAGGTAAAGGATTTATAGAAGCTCATCATATAATACCTGTAAGCCAATTAAAAGAAGATAGTAAAACTAAGAAAGAAGATATAGTACTAGTTTGTTCAAATTGTCATAGTATGCTACATAGGAAAAGACCATGGACAACAATAGATGAAATTAAGAAATTGGTTAATGATTCTAAATTAAAATAGCTATAGTATAAAAAAGCCGAACTGATTTATAATAAATCAGTTTGACTTTTTTACTTATAAGGAAATTATGATACTTCAAAATCTGTGGAAAACTTGTGTATTAAAGTAATGCCAATGTATTCAAAAAATTAAAAAGTGACAAAAATGTTCTAAATGTAATCTTGAATTAAGTTAGTGTTATAATATAATCAAGTTCGTAATTGTTATATCATACGAACTAAGGATGTATTCAATATTATTTAATTAAATATCTGTATATTAGTATTTATTGATTAAAAACTAATATACGGATATTTGTATTACTTAATTTTAACAACTACCTTGCATTATAGAGTAGTATATGATAATATACATAAGTACTCTATAATACAAGGTGGTGGTGTGATGGAATTAAGTAAAGAAGTATTAAAGGGACATATTGATACTTTGATTGTGTCCATATTAAATGAAAAAGATTGTTATGGATATGAAATTGCAAAACAAGTAAGAGAAAAAAGTGAATTTGAATTAAAAGAAGGAACTATGTATCTTGCACTTAAAAGAATGGAGTCTAAGAATATAATTAAATCTTACTGGAGTAATGAACAGAGTTCAGGTGGTAAAAGAAAATATTATAATTTAACCGATGAGGGGAAAGAATTTTTAGAGTTAAAGAAACAAGAGTGGAGATTCATTAAAAGTGTCATGAATCAATTTTTAGGGGAGGTAGAATAATCAATGAAACTAATCGATGAATATTTAGACACACTATATAAAAAAGATAATAATAAAAGTACTTTAGAGCTAAAACAGGAAATGAGAGATCATCTTATAGAATCAGTGAATGACTTAAAGTTGCAGGGATTGAATGATGAGGAAGCGTGTAAAAAAGCAATTGAAAAATTTGATGATGGTATAGAAATGAAACAGGAATTACATAGTATAATAAAAGAACTTTCTTTATCGCTAGATAATCATAAATCTATAATAAAAGGAATTAGAAAGATAGTATGTTTTATAAGTATATTTGCATTTTTAACTTTTGGATTAATGTACTATTACAGTGATAGCCTACAAAAAAATAGAAATGAGTTAGGTAAATCATTTGATGAAGAAATAAGAATATTAGCAGAAAAATATGATATGACAAAGGTTGATGAATATAGGCAAGAACTTGAAAGTTTACTTAATGAAGATAAGTATAGGAAAATTAAAGCTTTTAGATTACATGTAGCAGATATGGAGGATGGAAACACTAGTTTAAGTTCATCAGGAGTAAATGCAAAAACTGTGTATGAAAAAGAATTAGATTATAACAGCACAAAGGCATATACCCAATATTTGGGATATGATGGAAAAGATTTTTTAGATAAGAGTGGAAATATAATAAATCCAAATATTTTTTCAGAATACTTCTTTTACTTTGAATCAAAAGCATTAATTCAAATCTCACTTATAACGGGAGTACTTTCTCTTGTAAGTTATTTTATATTAAAGTTTAAAACTTCTTCAACAAAAAATAGTTCAATTTGATATTGCAATTAAGTACAAAAAATAATAAGTAAATTGACCTATTGATAAAATTAATTTTGATGAATGTATTTAACTAACAATATTAATATATTGCGAAGCAAAAGGATAGGAGCAGAGCTCCTATTTTTTTATTTCATACTTATAATATTTTTAGATAATTCATTTATACTATCAGATAGAATTTGCAGTTTTCCTTCAATCCTTACAAGCAAATACATGCTAAGAGTACAGAAGCTATAAGATTTTGTAAATCAAACTCCATAAAAATACCCCTTTCAATAAAATTAGATAAGATAAAAGCTATGCCAACTAAGGCACAGCTTTTATTATTATAAGACTAAATCATACTCAGTAGTATCAGTAACTACCACCTTAGCCTCAACAGTAGCAACAATATCACTACCATTTGGAGCGAATATATTTTTCTCAACAACCAAATCCATTGCTGATTTTATTTCTGTTTCATTAATATCATCTCTTGGGTTATCAACTGTTAAAGATACCTTTTTATCTTCACTTGTTAAAAATGACATAACAAGTCTTTTAGTAGTTTCCATAATTTAATCTCCTTTCTTTTTTATTTTAGTTATTCTGATAGAGTTGTAGAGTCTTGTTTTAAAACTTCAAGTACATCATAATCTTGAAGTCCCATTAAAGCTTGTGCTACATCATACACATCTTGTTCATTAGCATCGTTTTTTAAGTTTGAGTAAGTTTTAGATTTTACTATAGTTTTCCCAGTAGAATCACTTAGTCCAGCATCTAATTTTACTCTTAAACTAGATGGGTTATTCATAGTTATAACTGACATGTTATTACCTCCTTATTGATTATTTAATATAAGTATAGGAAATTTGAGAAAAATTTTATATTAAAGTATTTTATAAAAAAATTTTACTTTAAAATTTTGTAAAGTTTTACTAAGGAGTGTATATATAAGTATCTTTAAATCCTTTTGAAATAGCATAATTTTTAAGATTTATAGCATTATCTTTATTATTAAATGAGCCTATACATACTCGGTAAAATACTCCATCATCTATAATAGATTTATTTACAAATGAAAGTAGGGTTGATGATATTGTATCTGATATGTTTTTTAGGTTTTTATCATTTCTTAAATAGTTTTCTACTTCTTTATTTGATATAAAGTCTATCTCAATCAAAAGAGCTGGCATTTTAGTGTTTTTGAGTACTGCTAGTTTTTTAGAATATTTAACTTCACGACGGGGGGTATTCATTTTAGTTGATAGATTATTACATAGATTATTAGCAAGTGTTTTAAGTTTACTATTTTCATCATATAGCCATATTTCACATCCTTTTGCAGATGGATTGGATGCTGCATTTAGGTGTATGCTTATAAAGTAGTCACAGTTTTCATTATTTGCTTTTTTAGTTCTATAATCTAGTGAATAATATGTGTCATTATCACGAGTAGTTATTACTTTTTCAAATGCATTTTCAAGTGTTTCTTTTACCATCATGCCTATTTTTAAAGCTATATCACTTTCTTTTAAGTTTGTAGGACCTACTGCTCCAGGATCTTTTCCTCCATGTCCAAAGTCTAGATACCATTTCATATTGTATTCCTCATTAGTTTTAAAATGTATTTATTAAAGGGTATAATAGTTTTTATTAAATTTGATATAGAAGGATTTTATTATTTTGTAGGATGTTAATTATTTGATGTAGAAAATATATATATAATTAAATTTACAAGGAGGGGTAGTATGTTAGAGTTTTTAACAGAAAATGATGTTCCTGATAGTATAAAAGATGTTGTTGATGTTATAGGTATAGATGCTTTTAAGGATTTGGTTAAGTTAGCCGGTGGAAGTTTATTATATATTCCTAATGAAAGTAATTTGGTTAAGCCAATTAGAAATAGGATGATAAAAGAGGAGTTTAAGGGAAGTTATAAAGATATTTCTGCAAAGTTTGGCATAAGTGAAGTTCAGGTTAGAAATATTATCAATAAATAAGTTTTAATATATTTTAGTAAAATATTATGTATAATATAATCAATAGTCGCAATTGTTATATAATGTTAAGCTTAGTATATTATATGGCCATGTTAAACAAAATGGTTGTTAATGTATTTATTCCTCAAAATAGGCTATAATATAAGTATAATTAATATATGCTCAGGAGGAATAGATATGGCTTTACATAAGAACTTAGAAAAACATATAAAAACTTTAAATTTAAATGAATTAGAAGAATTGTTTAATATACTAAGTTCTCTTTTGATTTCTCCTATATATTCATCTGATTTTAACGAAGAAATTAAAGAAGTAAAGTATTTTAAAGGTGAGATTTGTCCTAGATGTTATGAAAATCATATTATTAAATATGGAAAAAGATATGATAGACAGAGATTTAAGTGTAAAAAATGTGGTAAGGTATTTGATGAAAGAACATCATCTATTATTTCTAGTACAAAATTACCTCTTGATAAGTGGTTTAAATATATAACTTTATTAGTAAATAAAGCAACAATAAGAGAGTGTGCTAGTGAATTAGATGTAAGCATTAAAACATCATTTTTCATGCGTCATAGAATCTTAGATTGCTTAAATATTATACTTGGAAAAGGATTTGTTAGTGGTATTGTAGAAAGTGATGAGACATACTTTAGAGTGTCATATAAGGGTAATCATAGCAAAGGAACTAATTTTGTTTTACCTAGAAAACCTCATAAGAGAGGTGGTCAAAAGCAAGGTAAAAGTAGTGGAGATAAACTAAGAGGTGTCTCTAATGAAAAAGTATGCGTAGGTATTTGTATAGATAGAAAAGGAAATGTAATATCTGAAAAATTATGTACTGGTAGAGTTAAGTTTTCTCAATTAAAAGATTTCTTTAATAATAAGATAGGAGAAGGCTCTACTCTTTGTGTAGATAGTCATTATTCTTATATGAAGATACCAACTGTCTTTAATGTCACTCTTAAAAGGATAGAAAGTGGTAAATACAAAGATGGAATATATCATATTCAACACGCAAATAGTTATCATAGCAGATTGAAGGGGTGGATTAGAGATTTTAATGGTGTTGCGACCAAGTATTTGCAGAATTACCTTACATGGTTCAGATGGTGTGAAATAACTAAGAAAGAGAAAGATATTTCAAAGATAAAAGAATTATTTATAAACTTAGTTACAACTGAAAATTACTCTACTATAAATACTATAAAAAATAGATACATTGAACTAAGTTAAAAGAATATATTTTAATTAGGCTATATTAGTTAAATTCGTAATAAAATTGATAAAACCATTTTACAATTGGAAAATAATTGAATATTTCATATAATGTAATTAAGTTCACAATTGTTATATATT
>CAJFPU010000149.1 GCA_904418825.1 uncultured Romboutsia sp.
ACTTCATATTTATGGTCATTTCCCTCTATAGCTTCTTCTCTTTTCATAGTTACATATCCATGACCTATAAGTATGTTTATTTCATTTTCATTTAACTCTTCTTTTATTTTATCTATAACAGCTATCATTGCATCATTATGGCTTCTTATTTCTTTATTATTAAGAAGTTTTTTAGTAAGTGCTGGGTCTTTATAAGGTACTAAATAGAAATTTACATTTTGATTGTTATCTCTTAAAACTACTTTTTTATATAATTTATCATCACTACCTGCTATGTATAATCCTTGTTTTTCTAATATTTTACTACCAAAACTTAGTCTTTCTCCGCTATCGTGATTTCCTGATATTACTAGTACAGATACATTTCTATCTATTATTAATTTACTTAAAGTTTCATTTAATAATTCTACTGCTTCTACTGGTGGTATTGATCTGTCATATACATCCCCTGCTATCATAAGCACATCTATATTTTCTTCATCTATAAGTTCTATTAATTTGTTTAAAATATATTTTTGATCATCTATCATTGAATACTCATTTACTATTTTTCCTATATGCCAATCACTTGTGTGAATAATTTTCATAAATCATCCTCCTTATATAATAAATAACGTAAATTATAAATTTTCCTGATTGTCTCTTCTTATTATACTATAAATTTTATTATTCTAGATAATTTAAGAAGTATTTATAATCATCTTTATTTAATATAATTATTATAAACAACAAATAAAAAATTCGCTTCGCTCATGTCGCCAACTACTTCGTCCGTTGCTCAAAATATTTTTTACGCTCAAATCCAATACATTGAATAACTATATTTGCAAGTTTATCCACAAATATTGAAGTAATATAATTTCTTTAAGCGTAAAAAACTCCAAATATAATAGCTTATATCTTTGACTACTATATTTGGAGTACTTATTTTTTATTTAATTCTTATTTTTCATTTAACTTAGCTAATACTTCTTCTAATTCAAGTCCATGTATTGAACAAGCTTGCTCTATAGTTTCCATTTGAGATGATGGACAACCTACACATCCCATACCAAAACTCATTAATATTGCCACTGCATTTTGATTTTCTTTTATTACATCTGCTATTATAGTATCTTTAGTTATCATATTATAAATTCTCCTTTAAATTTGATTTTTCAAGTACATCTTTTCTAAATGTATCTATGCCTATTCTGTCTATGAAATCTCCTAGTTTTTCACCCATTTGTCCATGTTCATTATAATACTCTAATATATTTTTTACAAGTTCATAAGCTTCTTTTTCTGATAGTCCCTTAGTAATAATATCCGACATTCTTGGATAAAATCCAGCACTACCTCCTGCAGTTACAAAAAACTTACCGTCTATATCTACTAATACACCTACATCTTTTGAATATACACTTGAACATGCATTTCTACATCCTGCTACACCTATTTTTGTTCTATTAGGTAGTGGCATTCCATGAAAGTTTTTGCTTATCTTCATACCTATACCAATAGTTGGGTACTTAGAACGTTTACAAAAGTTTGCCGGACATATTTCAACATTTTTTACTGAGTATTGATTTTTAACGGCAGGCTCCATACCTAAATCTTCCCATATATCCTTTAAATCTTCTTCTTTAAGATTAGTTATAAGTATTCTTTGACCTGATGTTATCTTTAATACTCCATTATATTTTTTAGCTACTTCACCTATTTTTATAAGAGTTTCCGGTAATATAAATCCGCCAGGTATATGAGGAGTTATTCCATAAGTTCTTTTACCATTTTTAATCTTTTGTAAATTTCCATAGTGGCTCATATAAACTATGCCTTTCTTATTTTATTTATAGTTTTATTATCTAAGTTTTCTTTTTCATATAAGTACTTTGTACTTAAACTTTCCATAAATGTTTTTACCCATAAATCTCTAAGCTCATATAAATATATTAAATTACCTTGTCCATTCTCATAATTTTTTCTATGAATACATCCATTTTGTTCATAAATTATATAATCTTCATTTTTTTCAGTTACAGAGTTTACTCTATCACAAGGCATACCTGATAATATATAGTTGTTTAATGATATATAAGCATCTTCAGGTGAATTTGCTTTATTATTTTCATTTTGTGCACATTTTATTGCCTGAGAAATGTATGCACTTTCTGTTAAGTTTTTACTTTCTTCATTGTACATATCATAATATTTAGTTATTATATATGCACTTCTACTTTCTACTTCTTTTATTCTATCTTGTAACCATCCATGTATATTATTTACATCAATTAAATCTTCTAATGGCTTTTCTTCTATATATTGTCCATATATATCAGTTGCTTCTTTTTGTATTTTTATAGCACTTTCTTTATATTTATCAATGTGTAACTTTACTATATCCTTTTCTAAATCTTGTGCTAATTTTATCTTATTAAATAACCATGTGTGTATTGGTGCTAAAAATGCGCTCATTTGTTTTTCTCCTTTTTTGAATTTATAAACTTATTATACCTCTTTTCTTAATTAAAAGTCGTAACATTCGTTACATAACTAAAAATAATATAGTTTTCTTAATAATAAAGTGATATACAAGTTATTTGTATACCACTTTATTATTAAGAAATTAATTACTTTTTTTAACTGTATCTTTTACAACTTTTCCTACTTTCTTACCTGTATTTATAGTTTCTTTTCCTACGTTAGCTCCAGTTTTTATAGCTTCTTTTCCTACATTAAAAGTTCCTTGTACTGTTTCTTTTGCAACATTACCTATTCCATTTATAACTTCTTTTCCTATCTTTTCTACAGGATCAGTTACTTTTTTTACTGTTTTTTCAATATTTTTATTTTTTCTAATCATAATAACATCTCCTTAATTTTTAATAAGGGGCTACCTCAATATTTTGAGGTTGCTTTTATATATTTTATGATGCTATTTTAATTATTGTTACTAAGCATATATTAAAAAAATGTACTTAACAAATAATGTTTTTAGGCTATGTAGATGATTTTTTTATTGATTATAAATAGTAAATTAATGATATAATATAATAAAAATTATAGTATTTATAATATAAATGTTAGGGGGAATAATTATGCTATTTGGATATATAAATCTAGCTATTTTATTATCTATTTATGGACTTGGAATATATACATTAATACTTTTTATAAAAGCATTAAAAATTTATATCAAGAAAAATTCTTAATATATTTAA
>CAJFPU010000150.1 GCA_904418825.1 uncultured Romboutsia sp.
TTGATTTAATAATTATATAATGTATCGATAAATTTATAATTAATTGTTTAAAAATTATCAATTAGGGTATAAAATTAATATAAAATAATAAAATCATCGGAGGTATTATAAATGAAAGTTGTAGTTGTTGGATGTACACATGCTGGTACAGCATCTGTTGTTAATATAAAAGAAAATTATCCGGATAGTGAAGTAACTATTTATGAAAAAAATAATAATGTATCGTTTTTATCATGTGGTATAGCTTTAAATGTAGGTAAAGTCATAGATACAACTGAGAAATTATTCTATAGTTCTCCAGAAGCTTTAAATGCTTTAGGAGCTAAAACTAAAATGCAACATGAAGTTTTAGACATAGATTTTAAAAATAAAAAATTATCAGTAAAAAACTTATTAACAAATGAAATATTTGAAGATAATTACGATAAATTAGTTTTAACTTTAGGATCTTGGCCTATAGTTCCTAAATTTGAAGGTGGAAACTTAGATAACATAGTTTTATGTAAAAACTATAACCATGCTTTAGATATAATAGAAAGAAGTAAAAATGCTAAAAATGTTGTTGTTATAGGTGCAGGATATATAGGTGTTGAACTTGCAGAAGCTTTTGAAATGCAAGGAAAAAATACTACACTTATAGATGCTGAAGATAGAATAATGGCTAAATACTTAGATAAAGAATTTACAGACATAGCAGAAAATGAATTTAAAAATAAAGGTGTTAATCTAGTATTAGGTCAAAAAGTTCAAAGATTTGAAGGAGATAGCTCTGTAAGTAAGGTAATTACTGACAAAGGAGAATTTGAAGCTGATTTAGTAGTTTTATGCATAGGATTTGCTCCTAACACAAAACTTGTCCAAGGAAAATTAGATACATTACCTAATGGTGCAATAATAATAGATGAATATATGAGAACTAGCCAAGAGGATGTATTTGCTGCTGGAGATTGTTGTGTTGTTAAATATAATCCTGCAAAAGATACTAGATATATACCACTTGCTACTAATGCAGTTAGAATGGGTACTTTAGTTGGTAAAAACTTAGTTAAACCAACACTTAAATATATGGGAACTCAAGGAACTTCTGGTATAAAAATATACGATAAATGTATAGCTTCTACTGGACTTACTGAAGAAGTGGCTAAAAATACAACAAATTATAATGTAGGTAGTGTGGTAGTTAGTGATAATTACAGACCAGAATTTATGCCAACATTTGAAGAAGCTAAAATCAAATTAGTATTTGATAAAGATTCTAGAAAAGTATTAGGTGGTCAAATAATATCTAATATAGATTTGACTCAATATATGAACACTTTATCTGTGGTTATACAAAATGAGATGACAGTTGAAGAATTAGCTATGACTGATTTCTTCTTCCAACCACATTTTAATAAGCCTTGGAGTTTATTAAATACTGTTGCCCTAAAGGCACTTTAAGACCGTGATTATTCATGGTCTTTTTTATTTAAGTTATATTTAATAAAAGAACAAGCTAATCAGATTAAATAATAAAAATATATATGATATAATAACTTATAAAACAAACTTTATATTTAGCATGTATAAAAATAAATATTTAAAACAGATAAATAAATATAAAAATAAGGAGATAAATTATGTGTACCCAATTATTTGATCCAAAAGTTGACTATATATTTAAAAATATATTTGGTAGTGAAAAACATCCTAAAATATTGATATCATTTTTAAATGCATGTATAAAATCAGAACATCCAATAACAGAAGTAAGAATTAAGAATACAGAGATAAATAAAGAACATATAGAAGAAAGTTTCTCAAGATTAGATGTTCTTGCTACAACACAAGATGGGGAAATTATTAATATAGAAATGCAAAGAGCAGATGAAAAAAATATGGTAAAAAGAAGTCTGTACTATTGGTCTAAAATCTTCTCAGGAGAATACAAAGGAAAAGGAAGGTATAGTTCACTTCCAAGAACTATATGTATAAATATATTAGATTTTAAACTTTTAGATGAAGAAAAATTCCATAATGTCTATATTCTGAAAAATAAAGAGAATAATAATATGCTAACAGATACTTTAGAGCTTCATTTTGTGGAAATTCCTAAAATGAAAGAAATAGATCAAAATGATATGTTATCACTTTGGACAGCTTTCTTAGATGACCCAAATAATCATAAATTAGTTGAACTTGAAGCTAAATATGAAGAACTTCATGAAGCAAAGATAGAACTAGCAAGATTAAGTAGGGATCCAAAAGAAGCAGAAATATATAGAATGAGAGAAGATGCTATAAATGAAAGACGAAATTTCTTTTTAGAAACTTTGGATAAGGGTCTTAAAGAAGGAAGAGAAAAAGGGCTTAAAGAAGGAATAGAGAAAGGACTTAAAGAAGGAAGAAAAAAAGAGCAAATAAAAATAGCTAAATCTCTTTTAGATATTTTAGACATAGAAACAATATCAATTAAGACAGGTCTTAGTGTGGATGAAGTGAAAGAGTTAAAATAAATGATGAAATATCAAATTATTAATATTTTAAGACCATGATTATTCGTGGTCTTTTTTATTTATAGGGGGTCGGAAAACACGACGGGGGGTAGTATAAATTAAATTTATAAGATATAAGAAAAATTCACATGGTAAAGGTAGCACAAAAGAAGGAATGTATAGTCCGATAGTTCAAAATGAAAGACATATAAATGTATTAAAAGAGATACTTAAAGATAAACTAGGATACAAAAAGAATCTAAATAGAATAGAATCTTTAGTAGTCATAGCTAATCCAAATACTATTATTAATAAAAAATATGCACCAATTAATATTGCTAATAAGATAATTAGAAATGATCAGCTTATACAGACTATAAGCAATGTAGAAAAAGATAAAAAGATTAATTGGGTATTTATACAAGATGATATGGAGAAAATAGCTACATGCTTAAAAGCCCATCATAAAGATATAGATATAGACTATGTTAATAAGTATTGTTTAGAAAAAGAAAATCAAGAGGATAGTGAAGATTTAGTTAGAAAAAATGATGAAATGGATGAAAAAATAAGATATAAATTAAAAGATTATAGGTTAAAGGTTAGCAACAGAGATAATCTAAAGCCGTATATGGTATTTAGTAATGATACTATGGAAGAAGTGATAAGTGCTAAGCCTA
>CAJFPU010000151.1 GCA_904418825.1 uncultured Romboutsia sp.
GGTAGTGGATTAGCTCCTGTTAGAGGAATTATTGAATATTTTTATGATAATCCTCAAAAATGCAAAAGCTTTAAATTAATAACAGGATTTAGATCACCTGAAGATATTTTATTTAAAGCTGATATAAAAAGATGGAGTGAAAAACTAGATATACTAGTTACAGTAGATAAAGCAGATGAAAACTATACTGGTAATATTGGGTTAGTTACAAAATACATACCTAAACTTAATATAGAAAATAATGATAATGTGTCAGCAATAGTTGTAGGACCTCCTATGATGATGAAATTTACAGTTGAAGAATTCTTAAAAAGGGATATAGCTGAAAATAATATATGGGTTTCATATGAAAGAAAAATGTGTTGTGGTGTTGGAAAGTGTGGACACTGTAAGATGGATGATACTTACATATGTATAGATGGACCTGTATTTGATTATTCTTATGCTAAAAATCTTATAGATTAGGAGGGTGTGTATTATGATAAGAGATTTAAATACTAAAAAAACTATGAAAAATGCTTATAGAATCACTAAAAATAAATATCAAACTTCTCTTAGAGTTAGAATACCAGGCGGTTGTGTAGATCCTGAAAGTTTAATGATAGTATCAAAAATTGCTAGTGAATATGGCAACGGAGATATACATATAACAACTAGACAAGGATTTGAAATACTTGGTATAAAAATGGAAGATATGGAAGCTGTTAATAAATTAATACAACCTGTAATAGAAAAAATGGATATAAACCAAAGTGAAAAAAATTCAGGATATCCAGCAGCAGGAACTAGAAATATATGTGCTTGTATAGGTAATAAAGTTTGCCCAAAGGCTCAATACAATACAACAGAATTTGCAAAGAAAATAGAAAAAGCAGTTTTCCCAAATGATTTACATTTTAAAATAGCATTAACAGGATGCCCAAATGACTGTATAAAAGCGAGAACTCATGACTTTGGAATAATAGGTATGACACTTCCTTTATATGAAAGAGATAGATGTGTATCTTGTGGAGCTTGTGTTAAAAAGTGTAAAAGATTATCAACAGGAGCACTTAAAATGGAAAACTACAAAATAGTAAGAGACCATGATAAGTGTATAGGATGTGGAGAATGTGTTCTTAACTGTCCAACTAGTGCATGGACTAGAGACGATAAGAAATATTATAGACTTGCTATAATGGGTAGAACTGGTAAGAAAAATCCAAGATTAGCAGAAGATTTTTTAATTTGGGCTGATGAAGAATCTATAATTAAAATAATACTTAATACTTATAAATATGTTAATGAGTATATAGATAAAAATGCTCCAGGAGGAAAAGAACATATAGGTTATATTGTTGATAGAACTGGATTTATGGAATTTAAAAAGTGGGCACTTGAAGGGGTTGAGTTAGCTGATATAGTTAAGGTCAGTGAAAATATATACTGGAGTGGTATAAGATATTAATATAAATTAGGGGGGATATTTATGCATAACGAAACTTTAGAAAAATTAACAAATGCTGCAAAAAATAAGATTAATATGCTAAATAGCAGTAAATTAAAATATTTAGTATCATCTGCTTTTGCAGGGCTATATGTAGGACTTGGAATAATATTAATATTTACAGTTGGTGGATTATTAAATGCAGCTGATTCACCTATGACTAAAATAATGATGGGGCTATCTTTTGCAGTAGCATTATCTTTGGTTGTTATGACAGGTAGTGAATTATTCACAGGTAATAACATGGTAATGAGTGCAGGATTATTAAACAAAGGTGTAAGTGGTAAAAGTGTAGCTAAGGTTTGGGTTTATAGCTATATAGGAAATTTATTAGGTTCACTTTTAGTTGCAGCATTTTTTGTTGGAAGTGGATTAGTTGATAAAGGTCCTGTAATGGAGTTTTTTGCTACAACATCAATAGCAAAGGCTTCAGCACCAGCAATACATCTTTTCTTTAGAGGGATTTTATGTAATATATTAGTTTGTGTTGCAGTGCTTTGTTCTTTTAGGACTAGTGATGATAGTGCTAAATTAATAATAATATTCTTATGCTTATTTACATTTATAACTAGTGGATTTGAACATAGTATAGCTAATATGACTATATTTGGTATAGTACTATTCTCAAAAGCTATAGCTGGAGCTACTTTAGGAGGAGCTATATACAATTTGGTTATAGTAACACTTGGAAATATGGTAGGTGGAGCTATCATTATGGGTATTGGTGCTTATATACTTGGAAGTGAGAAAAATAAAGTTAATAACTTAAATAATAAAGCTTTATAATAAATTAATAAGCTATCCAAAATGTTAAGTAAAATTAAAATATTTGCTACATTTTGAGATAGCTTTTTTAAAATGTAAAATATGAAATTTTGAAATGTTTCTCCGACACGTCTATCAAGAGAAGTGAAATTTTTATTTTTTAAATATCTTATTAAACCAACTAGTTTTTTTAGTAACACAAATCTCATCAGATAAAATCCTCATTCTATAAGCATACATAGCATATTCACCAAGTTTATCAACTAACTTATTATTAACATAAGCCCCAACAAAAGCACCAATACCAGGAACAAGTTGTAAAAGTTTAGCTAAATCTATATAATCTCGGTATTCTTGTTGAAAACTTCGCCAATCTAAATCGTTTATATCATCAGATAAAGTATCTTTATATTCATCCCAATTTTCTATTTTAGCAAAAATCTTATTAACATGATCTTGGCTAGAAAAAGCTAACTGAAAAATATTTAATATATACATCCTTTCTCTATAGTCTTTAACATCAAATCCATAAATGCTAGCAAGCTCATAAAGAAGCTTAATTTTTATACTAAGTAAAAGCGGTAAATCAGTAAGGCCAATTAATATACCTCCAGCTCCAGTACCAGCTCCTTCAATCATAGCAGTATTTTTATAAGTTTTAATTTTATCTAATGCTAAATCATCTCTTTCCTTTAAAGTAAGTCCTATTAATGGCTTTTTAGTAGTATACTTCGAGCCGAATAAAACAACTTTAGTCATATTTTTTATAGCAGAAGTAATTATATTATGATAATTATCTGGTAGTATAGAATTAAATTTATTTTGAACGCCCTTTGAAGCTTTATTTAAAAGAGAAGGCTTTTTTCTCATTTTATTTTTCCAAATTTCTAATTCTTTTAATTT
>CAJFPU010000152.1 GCA_904418825.1 uncultured Romboutsia sp.
CTTATAAAACTTGGATTAGTTCCATATGGTGAAATAAGAGAAACTACAGTTGATGCACCTACATTAACTTATAATAACATAGGTAGACATCAATCTAAGATAGTTAGAACAAGAATAGCTTCGAACAAATCTCCTTGGTTAGCGGCTACAGAAGTTGGAGATACTCACAGTATAGCCATATCTCATGGAGAAGGTAAATTTGTTGCTAGTGAAGAAGTTATGAGACAGTTAATAGCTAACGGTCAAATAGCTACTCAGTATGTAGATTTCAATGATAATGCTACATATGATATAGATTTTAATCCAAATGGTTCAACTTATGCAGTTGAAGGTATAACAAGTGCTGATGGTAGAATATTTGGTAAAATGGGTCATTCTGAGAGAATTGGAGAGCATGTTATAAAGAATATAATAGGTGAAAAGGATCAAAAGATATTTGAATCTGGAGTAAATTACTTTAAATAAGATTTTATTAAATAATAGTATATTGATTTATCAATATGCTATTCTTTTTTTATGTAAAAATAAAATGCAACTCTATTAATATATCGTGCATCTAATATATGTAATCATGATTACAAGGGAGGATATAATGATTGAAAATATAGCAATAAAAAGGATAGGTTTTCTTAATAAAAAACAAAGGGAATATACGGAATATAAATTAGTACAACAAGCTCAAAATGGATGCGATGAATCTTTTGAGAAGTTGATAAACTCTTATAAAGAGTATTTATACAAGACTGCATTCTTATATGTTAAAAATGAGCATGATGCACTAGATATATATCAAGAAACTGTGTACAAGGCGTATATAAATATATCAAAACTTAGAAATACAAATTTTTTCAAAACCTGGATAACGAAAATATTAATAAATAATGTAAATATGAAAAATAGGCACTACAATAAGTTTCAAGATGGGCAAGTAGAAGATTACATAGGGGAAATTGAATACTCAAATATAGAGGAAAATATAGATTTATATGATGCAATTGATAGATTGGGTGAAAAATATAAAACTCCTGTTATACTTCAATATTTCCATGATTTGACCATACCACAAATTGCAGAGATTATGGAATGTAATGAAAATACAGTAAAGTCATACATAAGACGGGCAAAGAAGAAGTTATATGATATATTGAAGGAGGAAAAATAATGAGTAAATTTGATTATATAAAAATGCCGGATAATATAGATGAAGTAACTAAAAATGCGATAAGAAGAGGGAAAACTAAAAAATATCAATATAAAAAGGTTACAAAAGTGGCAGCATCTATAGCTGTTATATCTACTTTAACTATAACAACTACATTTGCAGTAGAGTATATAATTGATTATTTTAATCATAACAAACAATCACTGTATCTATCAGATAAAAATGATTTTGAAAAAACGAGTAATAATATAAATTTAACAGTAAAGGATAAGGGCATAGAATTTACAATAGATAATATATCAATAGATGATAATTACATAACAGTTTTTCATACATCTAAAAGAGATAAAAATATAAATAAAATAGATAAAGATGCATACCTTGATAATCCAATTATATCTACTTATATGGATGGTGAAAGAATAGAAGAAAGTAGTGGAATAATTGAGCATGAAGCAACTTATATATCTGAAAATGAATTAAAAGGTATGCAAAAAATAGATGTTAGCAGTGTTAATATAGATAATAATGATGAAATTGTATTTAGAGTTAATAATATATTTGGTATAGAAGGTAACTGGGAAATATCACTTAAAGTAGATAAATTAAAATCAGTTAATAATACTTATAATTATAATGTAAATAAAGATTATACAATAAATCAAACTTATGATTATAATAATGAAAAAATAGATATAAAACATAATATTAATGTAGAAAAAGTAACTATATCTCCGTTAGCTAACACAATACGTATAAATGAAAAGCCGACTAAAGTTTTTAAAGATTGGACACCAATGTTAGGAAACTCATTTGCATTATTTGATGATAAGAATAACTCATTAGATGTATTAGATAAAGGAGGAAGTGGTGTTAATACTAAAACTGGAATAGCAAGTAATTCATATGAGTTTTTAAAAGCTGATAAAGATACAAAATTATTAACATTAGTACCAATATCATTTGCTCATAGTGTAGAAAATAAGGAACTAGAGCCTCAAAGTATAGATAATTTACCAATAGTTTTTGAAACTAGTGAATATGGAAAAGTTGTAATAGAAGACATTAAGATAACTGACACAGAAATTAAATATACTTATTATAAAGATGGAGTAGTACCAGGTTATCTTACTTTATGGTTCTATGATGAAGAAGGGGATGAGATAGACATAAGTAGTAGTGTAAAGGAATCGCTAGATAGGCATACTGGTAGATACACAACTATATTAAAATTGGAAGGATATGAAAATGATATTTCTAAAATAAGAAAAATTAAGAAAGTATCTACATTCTCTCATAGTGATATGAAACTACTATACGATCAACAAATTAAGATAGATTTAAAAGAGTAATAATAAAGTTTATTAAAATACAGTATGTTAAGTAAAATTAACTTACTGTATTTTATTTGTGCACAAAATTTATATAATTAATATGTTGTGCTAGTTAATATCTATACAGTATTTTTAATAATTCATTTTTATATAATCAACTATAGTAATTTCAATGACTAAATTTAACTAGCACAACGAGTTAATTATAAAATATATAAATTAGCACTCTATACTTGACAGTGCTAACAAAAGTGATACAATAATACCTATAAAGGGAACTTAATTTTATCCCATAAATTTTTAATTAAAATTAGGAGGAGATAAAATGACAAATCAAAAGGGTAGTATATCAATACATACGGAAAATATTTTTCCAATAATAAAGAAATGGTTATATTCAGACAAAGATATATTTATAAGAGAACTTATAAGTAATGGTTGTGATGCAGTAAATAAATACAAAAAACTAATTTCATTAGGTGAAGCTAAAGGTAATGCTGATGAAAATTATAAAATAAAAGTATCTATAGATAAAGAAAATTCAGCACTTATATTTGAAGACAATGGTATAGGTATGACTGCTGAAGAAGTAGAAAAATATATAAA
>CAJFPU010000153.1:0-1188 GCA_904418825.1 uncultured Romboutsia sp.
TGTTGATAATGTGGATAAAATTGTTAATAAGTATTGATTTTGTGTATTTTTAGCTATTTTTAATACTTTATATATCCACAAATTTCAACTTAAGTTGTTATTAATTTGTGTATTTATGTCAAATTATAATATTAAAAATAAAATTTTTTGTAAAAAAAAAGCACCTATAAAAGGTACTTTTGAATATTTAGCTGACCTGGTTTTTGACCCCACACTCGCCTACTGGAGGGTTCGCTTGGGTTTGCCGCACTACTAGCTCTCTCGATTTTATATCGGTAGGTCTTACTTCTAAGCCGCACCATGATCATCAACCCAATTTTTAGTGTTGACTTACGTGGATCCTTTTGCCTGCGACTGGCTTGGACTTTCAACCACAGACCTAAATATTACTTATCTATTTTAATATTTTAAATAAGATATGTCAATAATAAATTATATTGTAATATAAAATGTATCCGCTCTAGTTAACAAAGTAGCTACAAAAACTTTATTTACTCCACTTATTTTCAAAACTTTTGATATTTCATTAACTGTTGAACCTGTTGTAAATATATCATCTATGAGTAATATATTTTTATTTTTTAAATCAATCATATTATCCTTTATTATAAACGCATTTTTTAATTCCTTAATCCTATCATCTTTACCTAATTTATATAACTTTTCTGTATTATGCCTTCTCCCTATGATATCTATAACAGGTATATCTATTAGACTACTTAAATTATTAGCTATCTTTTCAGCTTGATTAAATCCTCTTTCTCTTAATCTATTTTTATGTAATGGAACAAACAATATATAATCAAATTTAATATTTTCTAAGTCCAATTTTTCTTTCATTATAATTGATATGTATTTACTTAGATAAGTTTTATTATTGTATTTTAATCCAAAAACTAATTTTTTACTAATTTCTGTATATTCTAGACAAGATATTACCTTATCAAAATAAAACCCTTTATTTAAACAATAACTACAACCATCTATACTTTGTTGTTCTAAAGAATAGTTGATTATAGGTTTACCGCATTTAATACACCCGTCTAATATAAAGTTTATATTACTAAAACAATCTTTACACATAGAATATGTAGTATTTTTACTTATTGAATTATTACATAATATACAACTTATATTTTCTGGATATAAAAAATCTAAAAATATATTAATTAAATTAGTAATAAAATT
>CAJFPU010000153.1:1212-4207 GCA_904418825.1 uncultured Romboutsia sp.
TCCTTCTTCTCTAAATTTATTTAATTTATATGATAAATTAGAATATCGGTCATTAGTTCTATTGTTTTTTATCATGTATTCTAAATACTTAACATCTCCAACTAATACTACTAATTTTTTAGCTCTTGTTACTGCTGTATATAATAAATTTCTACTAAGTAACATTGGTGGAGCCCATGTTATAGGTATAACTACTACTGGAAACTCACTCCCTTGACTTTTATGTATCGTTGTACAAAAACTATGATCTAATTCGTCTAACTCATCATATCCATAAGACACAATTTTTACTTGGTCAAATAAGACGTATATTTTTTTATTCTCCTTATCAATATGATAAATATAACCTATATCACCATTATATATACCCTCACCACTATCAGTTTTATCCTCATTTTCCCATTTTTTAGTGTAGTTATTTTTTATCTGCATAACTTTATCACCAACTCTAAATATACGTTTTTGAAAACTTTCCTCTACTTTAAATTTATGAGGTGGATTTAGATATTTTTGTAATTCATTATTTAAGTTCATTACACCTAAATCGCCTTTTCTCATAGATGAAAGTATTTGTATATCTTTTAGCTTATCAAGTTTGTAAAATTTAGGAAGCCTTTCACTTACTAATCCTACAATTTCTTGCATAACTTCTTCATTAGTTCCTTTTCTTAGGAAGAAAAAATCTTTACCTTTGCTATTTAAATATAATGGCTCTCCTTTATTTATTTTATGAGCGTTTACTACTATCATACTCTCTTGTGCCTGTCTAAATATCTCATTTAGTCTAACTACATTTATTACATTTGACTCAATCATATCTTTTAAAACATTTCCAGCTCCTACTGATGGCAATTGATCACTATCTCCAACTAATATAACTCTAGTTCCTGGTTTTATAGCTCTAAGTAAGCTATACATTAGTTGAACATCTACCATAGATACTTCATCTATAATTATTACATCTGCAGTTATAGGATCTTCTTCATTTTTCATAAATTGAAGTTCTTCACTATCTGTTGCATATCCCATTTCTAATAATCTATGTATAGTTTTCGCTTCTCTTCCGGATGTTTCACTCATTCTCTTAGCGGCTCTTCCTGTTGGAGCTGCTAATATAACTTCTTTTTTATTATTTTCAAATATTTTTATTATTGTATTTATAGTTGTAGTTTTCCCAGTTCCCGGTCCACCTGTAATTATAACAACTCCATTCTCTATAGCTTCTTTTACGGCTAACGATTGGTTTTTTGCTAATTTTATATTATTTTCATCTTCTACATACTTTATTTCTTCCTCTATATCTATATTTAAATTTTCAAATTCAAACTGCGATAATCTTATTATTTGTTTACATACTCCATTTTCAGATAAATAATAAGATATAAGATAAATTAATTGATCTCCATTTACGTTTTCTATATGTACTTTTTGATCGTAAGCTAATGAAATTATACATTCTTCTAATATTGTAGATTTTACTTCTAGTAATTTTGATGCTTCTTGTAAAAGAATATTCTTTGGGAGATAGGTATGTCCATTTCCTAATGATTGATTTAATGTGTATAAGATTCCTTGAGATACTCTATCTCTAGACTCTTTTTCAATCCCTATTTTATTAGCAATATTATCTGCTATTTTAAATCCAATTCCTCTTATATCTTCAGCTAACTTATATGGATTTTCATTTATTATTTTGATTGCTTTATTTTTATATTTTTTATATATCCTCATACAATAATTTGGAGTAATTCCATATGGTGATAGTTCAATTATAATATTTCTAAGTTCTCTGTTTTCCTCGTAGCTCTTTACTATTTGATTTATTTTTTTACTTCCAATTCCTTCTACTTCCTTTAATCTTTCAGGTGTATTTTGTATTACATTTAGAGTATCCACTCCAAACTTATCTACTATCCTTTTAGCCATTTTTTCTCCTATACCATGTATCATTCCTGATGACAAGTATACATATATACCTTCTAAAGAAGATGGCGTTATAGGCATAAATTTATTTACTTCAAATTGTGTTCCATAGGTTTTATGATTTACCCATTTACCTTCTACTTCTATACTCTCTCCTACTGATAAAGTTGGCATACATCCAACTATAACAATCTCGTTATCCGAATTAGCTAAGTGCGCTATAGTATATCCATTATCTTCATTCTTAAATACTATATCACTTACCATTCCTTCTATTCTTTCCATATTTATTCTCCTACAATAATTACTATTTCTATACTTCACTTAAGTTGTAATTATTATACCTTTTATAATAAATAAAATCACCCCTTAGAGTAAATTTACTCTAAGGGGTGTATAAAGTTATAATTTATTTAAATTATTTTCCTAGTGCCTCTTTTTTTAATATTTCTGCTTTATCAGTTCTTTCCCATGGAAGATCTAAATCACATCTTCCAAAATGTCCATAAGCAGCTACTTGCTTGTATATCGGCTTTCTTAAATCTAGATCTCTTATTATTGCACCTGGTCTTAAGTCAAAGTTTTTATTAACTAATTCAACTAATTTCTCTTCAGAAACTTTTCCTGTTCCAAATGTATCTATAAATATTGATAACGGTCTAGCTACACCTATTGCATAAGCTAATTCTATCTCACATTTATCAGCAAGACCTGCAGCAACTATATTTTTAGCAACGTATCTTGCAGCATATGCAGCTGATCTATCAACTTTTGTAGGGTCTTTCCCTGAGAATGCTCCTCCACCATGTCTAGAGTATCCTCCATAAGTATCTATTATTATTTTTCTTCCTGTAAGACCTGTATCTCCTTGAGGTCCTCCTATAACAAATCTTCCTGTTGGATTGATATATATTATAGTTTCTTCATCAAGCAGTTCTGCAGGTATAACCGCATTTATAACATGCTCTATTAGATCTTTTCTTATCGTTTCATTATCAACTTCTTCTCCATGTTGAGTTGATATAAGTATTGTATGAACTCTAACTACTTTAGCTCCATCATATTCAACTGT
>CAJFPU010000154.1 GCA_904418825.1 uncultured Romboutsia sp.
CTAAATCTAATTCTCATATAATCGCCATCTTGTTCTATATGTATATCACTGGCTTTCATTCTAACGGCACTTTCTAATATACTGTGTACCAATCTTACTATTGGTGCTGCATTTACATCATCTTCTAATGATAAATCGTCTTTTGGTGTTGTAGCTTTTGTTTTTACATACTCGTTTATTGCTTTGTTTAAATCTGCATTTGAATAACAATTATCTATTGCATGATTTATTTCTCCAACACTACTTATATATGCTATTATTTCTTTTCCTGATATACGACGTAAATCTTGTATTGCAACTCTGTCTTGTGGGTCTGACATTGCTATGTGTAATTTATTGTTTTCTAATTTAAATGGGAATACTTTGTATCTTTTGCATATGTTTTCTGGAATTAAACTTGTTTGCGCTAAATCTATACTTTCTATGTTTAAAAGGTCTGTTAATACTGCTGTTAGTGTTTCAGCAGTTATTAATCCTTGTTCTATTAGTATTTCCCCTACTCTTTTTCCTGTTCCCCTTTGTAGGAAGAGTGCTCTTTCTAGTTGTTCATTTGTTATATATCCACTTTCTACTAATTTGTCTCCGATTCTTACTTTCTGTGTCATATTTTTCACCTCATCTCTATATAATTATACCACTTATTGGATAATATTTTATGTTTATAATTTAATTTATGTAATTACTTTAAAAAAAGAAGTTTAATCATAAGATTAAACTTCTTTTTTATTATTTATTTATTAATGGTATTATTATTTTTTGACCTGCAGAAGTATCTGCTTTTACAAATATACTTGTAGGAGTTCCAGTCGTTTGCGTAGTAGTTTTTACATTTACTGTTTGATTTACTAATTCTAATCCTAAATCTTGAGCTAATTTCTTTAAACCATCTTCACTTATAGTAGTGCTTGCACCTTTTGTTGTTATTGTTAAGTATAAGGTTTCTGGTGACTTTGCAATGCTAGTTCCATCAGCTCCTGTTAATGTATATGAGCCTCCATATGGGAATGATAAACCTTCTAATTCAGATAATAATGCCTGTGTTCCTTCATTTTCCGATGTACGTTGACCTTCACCTAATATAACTGGTTTTTCTTCTTTTGTTACTTGACTCTTCGTTTGTCCTTGAGTTTTTGTAACATTATCTATTGGATACTCTGAATTATTTGTATAGTAAGATAATACTGCACTTCTTATTGCACTTATATCTGATTCTAAGTCTGCTACTTTTCCTTTTTCTATGTTTTTAAATAATGCTGGTACTGCTACTACTGCTAGTATTCCTATTATTGCTATTACTACTAGTAATTCTACTAGTGTAAACCCCTTGTTATTTTTCTTTTTCTTTAACATAAATTATATCTCCCCTACTTTTTATTACTTCTCCATTAATTTTACATATACACTTGTATTAGAAGATATTGGTTGAGCACTCTCAGGTGATATTTGCTTTAAATCTGCAGTTACATATTTATCTCCTAAATCACTCGCTAATTTTTTTGATCCATCTTTACTTATACCTTTAGTAACATCTATTTTTAATACCAATGTATTATTATTATTTTTTAGTTCTGTTGTATATGTTCCTCCAAATGGATTACTTAATCCTTCTAACTCAGCACCTATTTTTGAAGATGCCTGTACTGAACCATTTGCATATATAGCTCCAGTAGGCATTTCTGATGTATCTGCATAAACTGATAATGCTGCACTTCTTATTGCACTTATATCTGCCTCTAAATCTGCTATCTTACCTTTTTCTATGTTTTTAAATAATGCTGGTACTGCTACTACTGCTAGTATTCCTATTATTGCTATTACTACTAATAGCTCTACTAATGTAAAACCTTTATTATTTTTTTTTCTGTTTAACATTTTCAATTCCCTCCCTATTTATACATTTTAATATCAATGTTACAATATATGATATTAAATATTTTTTTATAATGTTCTTTTAAGATTTTATATTTATAATATTAAAAATGACTATAATAAATTATTATAGTCGTCGGTTGCGCTACTAACTCCATATATCCCAAGCGCCCAAATATAGGATATACTTCTTTGCTTCAAGTATATTATATTTTACCATTTTTTACTTTGTCAAGTATATAAAAATTTTTATATACTAAAGTTTATTTACTAGCGATATTTGTAAATAATTCTCATATGGATATTTTATTCTTTCTTTTCCTATATTATTTTCTAATTTTTTTAAGCCAGAATCGCTTATATTATGATTCGATACTCTTAACTCTATGCCATAACAACTAGTTTCATCTTTTTCCCCACCTGTTATTTCTATCCAATATATATCTCCAAACGGCATACTCAGTCCTTCAATTTCCTTCATAAAACTCTCGACTGCCTCTATAATTTCATTTTTATTTCCATCGCTATCTGTTACCCAATCTAGATTTACTTTAACTTTTCCATCTTCTTTTGTTAACACAATACCACTATCATTCGGTAAGTTTCCTGAAGTATCAGCGTAATAACTTAATGCAGCGCTTCTTAATGTGCTTATATCGGCCTCTAACTCTGCTATCTTTGCCTTTTCTATATTTTTAAATAATGATGGCACTGCTACTACTGCTAGTATTCCTATTATTGCTATTACTACTAATATCTCTACTAATGTAAACCCTTTGTTATTCTTATTTTTATTAAACATTTCCTTCCTCCCCTATTTTATTTTAATATTTAAATCTTTAATAATTTAGAACATTAAAAAATGACTATAAATAATTATTATAGTCGCCGGTTGCGCTACTGACTCCATATATCTCAAGCGCCCAAATACAAGATATATTTCTTAGTTCCATATATGATTATACTTTAGCATAATTATATATTACCATATAGTGGAAGTCAATATTTCATTATTATTATATTAATTCTATCTATATTTATGACTATAAAATTTATAATATTATATAATAATTTTTTAGTAGCGTTCCAATAATTATGTAATTAAAAAATTTATACCCACTTATATCTATTAAAAACAAAAATACACCTTACATAAGTAAGGTGTATTCATTAATTAAAATAACTCACTAACAGACTCATTAGCAAATATTTTCTTTATAGCATCCCCAAATAATGGAGCAACTGATTTAACTTGTATCTTATCTATCTTCTTTTCTTCAGGAAGTTGTATAGTATCTAAAACTATTAACTCACTTATAGCAGAAGCTTCTATTCTTTCTATAGCTGGTCCTGATAATACTGCATGTGTACAA
>CAJFPU010000155.1 GCA_904418825.1 uncultured Romboutsia sp.
ACAATTACTAAAAAATGATTTTATATCATTTAATTTAGACTCTTTATTCATATCTTTAGATGATAAGTTTAATATTTCAGCAGGCTTAGAACCAAGAATTACTGGACCTAAAACTTCAATTAACCATTTTATATAAGATGAATTTATTTTATTTTCACAACAATTTCTATTACAAATACTCATATTTACCTCCTAAATTGATAATTATTATCAGTTAGTTACATAATAGCATATATGATAATTAATATCAATGATAAAAAATAGTAATTGACAATTAGTTTCAATAATATTATTATAACTAATATAATAATTATTTTCTAAATAAGTAAAAATTATACTAACAAAGATTTATTTATAAAGTTATAAAGGAGTAGAATAGAGATGAGTATAGTAGTAATCGGGGGAAACGAAAGAATGGAAAGTTGCTATAAATCAATAGCAAAATCTTTTGGATATAAAACTAAAATTTACACTAAAATGTCTAGAAAGATGAGTAAGTCAATAGGAAAACCAGATGCAATAATTATATTTACATCAACTGTTTCGCACAAAATGACTATGAAAGCTGAAGAAGAGGCTAGAAGACAAAATATACCTATACTTAGAAGTCATAGTAGTGGAAAAGTAGCATTTGAAAATTGTATAAAAGAAGTTAAGTATTGTATAGGTGATTGTAAATTATGTAAAATAAATCAAATATAAAATTTATAATAATTGATTCAATTTAATTAGTATTAACATATTTTATAAAAAATAAATATATTTTACAAAAAATAGAAAAAATATGTTTACAATAAAGAAATAGTGGTATAAAATTAATATGAGTTGAAAATGAATATCAATACGTTATGATAAAAATTATTAAAATCAAATAAAAGAGATTATAAAAGAATGGAGAATAAAATGAAAAAAAGATATTTAGTAATAATGTTAATTTTATTGTCTTTGGTTTCTTTACTTATAGGGGCTAAGAATATTACTATTTCAGATCTTATTAGCTTTAATAATGATAGCATAAATGTAATGTTAATAAGTAGAGTTCCGAGACTTATAGCTATAATACTTGCAGGAATGGGAATGAGTATATGTGGGCTTATAATGCAACAAATTAGTAAAAATAAATTTGTATCTCCAACTACTGGAGCTACAATAGATTCAGCACAACTTGGAATAGTTGTAGCAATGATACTAATGCCAAATGCATCACCAATACAAAAAGCTCTAATATCATTTGCATTTGCATTGGCTGGAACATACATATTTATGAAATTTATAAGGACATTAAAATTTAAAGATGCAATTTTTATTCCATTAGTTGGGATAATGTGTGGAAATATAATAGGATCTATTACTAGTTTTTTAGGATATAGATTTGAACTTATGCAAAATATAGGTTCTTGGATGCAGGGGAAATTCTCAATGATACTTAGAGGAAATTATGAATTAATTTATATAAGCATACCACTTATAATAATAGCAATTTTATATGCTAATAAGTTTACTGTAGCTGGTATGGGGGAAGATTTTGCTAAGAATTTAGGAATGGATTATGAAAAAGTTGTTAACTTAGGGCTTGTTATAATAGCATTAGTAACAGTATCGGTTGTAATAACAGCTGGAAATATACCATATATAGGGCTTATCGTTCCTAATATAGTTTCTTTATATAAAGGAGATAATGTTGGAGAAAATATAGGTCATACTGCACTGTTTGGAGCATTGTTTGTTTTAGTATGTGATATATTAAGTAGAATAATTATATATCCATATGAGTTATCAGTTGGTCTTACAGTTGGAGTATTAGGAAGTGTAATATTCCTTGGTATGATATTTAGGAGGTCTGGATATGGAGCTAAATGCTAAAATAAATAGAGAAAAAGAAGAAAATAAAAATATAAATAAGAAAAATAATAAAGAAAGTGACGCTAAAAATAAAATTTTAATTTTAGGTATACTTATATTAATAGTAAGTGGTTTGTTTTTAAGTATAGGGTTAAATGCAAACAATATGGATTATGCTTTATCTCAACGTATACCAAAACTATTATCTATAATATTAACAGGAGTATGTATATCAATTTCAACTACAATCTTTCAAACTATAACGGGAAATAATATATTAACTCCTAATGTTATGGGACTTGATTCATTATATGTATTAATACAAACAGTAATAGTATTTGTCTTAGGGAGTTCAAGTGTATTTATAGTAAACAAAAAATATAATTTTATAATATGTGTAGGAGGTATGATATTATTATCTTCATTACTTTATAAAATGATGTTTAAAAAAGAAAATTCAAATATATTATTTCTATTACTAGTAGGTATGATAGGTGGTACATTATTTAGTAGTTTATCATCTTTCATGCAAATGGTTATAGATCCAAATGAATATTTAGTACTACAAAATAAACTATTTGCAAGTTTTAATAATGTTAATGTAGATATATTATTAATATCAATCATATTAATAATACTAGTAATTCCATTTGTATGTGATGATTTAAAATATTTAGATGTTATAAATTTAGGCAGAGACCAAGCTATAAACTTAGGTATAGATTATGACAAATTAGTTAGAAAACTATTTGTAACAGTATCAATATTCATATCAATATCAACAGCACTAGTAGGTCCAATCACATTTTTAGGATTATTAGTAGTAAATCTTTCAAGACAAATGATAACAACTTATAAACATAAGTACTTAATATCAATGTCTGTATTATTAAGTGTATTTATATTAGTAACTGGACAGTTATTAGCAGAAAGAATATTTAACTTTAGCACACCAGTAAGTGTAATTATAAACTTAATAGGTGGAATATACTTTATGTACTTATTATTAAAGGAGAGTAGAATATGATTGCAGTAAAAAATATATTAAAAAAATACGATAATAAAAAAGTAGTCAATGATGTATCTGTAAATATAGAAAAAGGAAA
>CAJFPU010000156.1 GCA_904418825.1 uncultured Romboutsia sp.
CCCATGCCATACCAATATTTATTTTAGTAAGATTTATAAGATTACCTATATTTGACGGGATTATAAGTTTAAATAATAGTTGTGATTTAGTAGCGCCAACAAATTTATTAAAACTCTTTATTTATATTTAATTATCGCCATTTTGCCGTCTTTTTATTTATAAATTATATCATAGACTCAAATACATTAACAGAGTCTCTTTCTATTTTTTTAGTAACATGCGTATAAATATCCATAGTAGTTGCTATATTATTATGTCCAAGTCGCTCTGATACAGCCTTCATAGGAACTCCACCTTCTATCAACATAGTAGCATGACTATGTCTTAAAGAATGTAAATCAAAATGTATATTGAACATTTGTTGAGTCCTAAGATTCATATACTTAGTATCATATATGTTTATTAATTTACCCGTAGTTGGCTTAATACACACAAAATCTGTATTAGGATGTAATAACTGCATCCTTTCTTTATGTTCACTCAGTATACTAACTAGAGTATCACCTATAGCAATCTTACGATAGCTTGACGACGTTTTTGGCGACATTAATTCAAATACACCACCTTTTTTAAAAGTGATACTATGCTTTATATGAATAGTTTTATTTATTAAATCAATATCTTGCCATCTTAATGCTAAAATTTCTCCACGTCTCATTCCTGTATGCCAAGCTATTTGAATCACAATCCAGAAGTAATGATCTATACTTCTATAATAATTTGCTATAGTATTAAAATCTTCCTTAGAAACTATTTTTAATTCTTCATTTTCATTATATCTATAATCACGCAGAGATACGTGGTCCATTGGATTTGTTTTTAAAAACTCCCAGGGATAATTTGCCATCTTGAAAGCTTTACTTAAAACGCCATATACCTTTTTCAAAGTCTCTTTAGCATATCCGTTTTTGTACATATCATCAAAAATATTTTGAAGTACCGCAGGAGTTACAGATTTAAGTTTTAAATGACCTATAGCTGGAATTATATGCTTATTTATACAATTAGCATGTACACCGATAGTGTAATACTTTAACTTAACTAAACTATAATTCTCATAAAAATAATTCATGAAATCATGTACAGACATTTCAGTTTCAAAAGTGATCTTACCACAAGCCTCATACTCTTCTTTTGCTTTAGCTAATGCTTTCTCTGCTTCAGCTTTGGTCTTATAACCACCTTTTTCTTTTCTCTGTCTCTTTCCATTAACCTTAGCCATATCAAAATACCAGCTCCAGGTATTACCTCTTTTTCTTACAGGCATATAATCAACCCTCCTTTTATGAGGTTGATTAAGATAAAAATTATTTATTTATATATTATTTATCATAATTCAAATAAAATTTCAACTATTTTTCAACTATTATTTATATATTTTGATTTTATTTTTATTTGAAAAATTTTTTTAGAACATCAATCAAGCAGAAAGTGTTGAAATTTCAACGTTTTATGGACATAACATATTATACAAATTATAAAAAAATCAACAAAATATGATATAATTTCTTATGTAATATTTTATATTTTCATGTAGCAATTTTACTAAAAAATATAAAATAAATCTTACACATAGGAAGGGGTGATATTATGAATGATATAAAAATTAAAATACTAGATAAATTAAATTTTGGATTAAACGTTACATATAAAACATCTGGAATTGAAAGAAGTTTATTTAATAGTATAGTTAAAGAATTAGCTGAAGATGGATATGTTAAATTTACTCCAGAAACAAATGAAATGTTCAAAGATGATGTAAATAATGTTAGAATCACATCTAAAGGTAAAGAATTTATAGAGAACTATAAAAAGTAATAACTATTACACGTTATGTAATATCGGGGGCAAAAAAGTGGAGTTAACTATATATAGAGTAAAATCCAAAAAAATGCCCCCATTTTTAATAAACGGTCTTTACCAAGTACCATGAATTTTGATGTGATTGCAACTCACCACAGATTTAAAACTCAACCGACAGTATCGTTTACAATTTTGAAATCCTTGCTACCGACTTAGGATTTATTATATAAATTATTAGTTTTTAAAGTGGTAGTAATCACCGTTCACAATACTTCTAATACCTCCTAGAATCCATTCTAAGACGTTCTATATCAATTCTAATATAATTTATCATATTCAAATAAAACATCCCGAATTTCCCTCACTAAATCAACCATACAATTAATTCTATTTACTTCTAATGATTAATTTATCATAAAAGACATATAAAATTGATTACAGAGCAAACACACCCTTCAAAGCTAGTAATATCAATGCTTACAGAAGATAAAAACAAAAGTATTGAACACGTTGAAATTACTAGCATTTAGCATATGAGTGAAATTAAAAGAAATTATCATATTGAAAATGAAGTTGTGAAAATAGGTGTGGGAAATTCTAAGACAATTTATATATAGTTAGTCCATATATTAATATAGGGGTTATAACTAATACATCTTCCGTACTAATTCATATATAAAATTTGAAAATTTTAAGACTATATAGTGTAGGGGTTAAAAAACTAAGGTTTTATATCGTATATATATATGTAGGAGATTATTATAAATAAAAGTAACAAAACTGTAACTATTTAATTTTATAAAATGGTTTTAATTTTCTAACTTAAAGCCCTCTATAATTATATAGGAGTGTTTTATAAATTTATAAAAATGTTAATTTCTGTACGTATATATATAGTAGAGGATAATTTAAATAAAAAATAAAAAATAAGCGT
>CAJFPU010000157.1 GCA_904418825.1 uncultured Romboutsia sp.
TTTATCTATATTCAAAATATCTAATTCATATATTAAAAATGATGATATACTGTAAAAAATTTATTAATATGTAAAATAAAAAATAAGATATTTTAACCTTTAAATATCTTATTTTTTATTTTCTAAACTCTCCCTAACTTTGTCTAATTGTATTTTTATTCTTGATATATCATCTTTTCCATTTATAGACATTACATTATTATTTTTTAAAAGAAATTTATTTCCACTTCTATTAGTATTAAAGCATATTAATAATCTTTTCTGATTTAAAGTAAAATTTGCAGTATGCATAGTTCCAGATTTTATATTTGCTTCAATTACCATAGTTCCTAAGCTAAGTCCACTTTCTATTCTATCCCTCTCTATAAAATTATTTTTAAATGATGAAGTTCCTATTGGATATTCACTTAATAAACATCCTTTATTCTCTATTATCTTCTCCGATAACTCTTTATTTATAATAGGATATATTTTATCTAAGCCACTTGATAAAACTGCTACGGTCATACCATTAGCATCTAAGCATCCTTTATGTGCATAAGTATCGCAGCCTATAGCTAATCCACTTATTATTGAATAGTTATCTTTTGCAAATGAATATGCCATTTCATATGCATTTTTTTGTCCATATTCACTAGCATCTCTACTTCCTATTATAGCTAATGAATATTTATTTATTACTGCATCATAGTTTCCCTTGTAAAATAATATTTTAGGTCTATTTTCTATATATTTTAATCTTTTAGGAAAATTTTCATTTAATATATCTATAGTTTCTATATTTTGTTTTTTTGATAAATATATTATTTCTTTAGATTTATAATGAGCTAACTTAACTTCATCTAATGTTGGAATCTTTATCTTATTATTACTTTTTTTTAGATTTATAAATATATCTACTATATCATTTTCATTCTGAGGTTCTTCTTTCATATAATCTATAAAATAATCAACACTTTTTCTTCCTATTTTAGGTATAGATAATAAAGTTAATATTATATTTTTCATATTTTATTTCTCCTTATTATATAAGTCTTCCCAACTATAGTTAGTTTATAACAAAATATAATTAAGCTAATAATTTTTATAACCACGTATAAATTTCTTGTTAAATATATTTTATAATAACTTAATATAATAAAGTTTATAAAACTTTTTATGTAATTTTAATAAATTTAGACTATAATATTTTATATATAACAGAGAGCAAGGTGATATTTTGGACTTTAATAATATACAAAATTTAATAATGAATAATACTGTGCCCTCTAGATGGAGTAGAGGGATTAAATGTTTTAATAGAAAATTAGTTGATCATGTAACAATAAATATAAATGATGGTATAGTTACATTTGATGCAATAGCTGAATCAGAGTTTTTTAATGATGTTTATACTACATCAATTTCTATAGATACAGTAAATAATAAAATACTTAGTTGCAGTTGTACTTGTGAAGACTATCTATCAAGAAGCAGGCAAAATAACATATTTATATGTAAACACTTAGCTGCAACTAGTATATTTGGTATTAGACAATTAAAAAAAGATTTTTCGTTAAAATTAATAGATAATATATTAAAGAAAAATACCGATGTAGATACTTTTAGTACTCCTAAAGAAAAAGTTAACTTAAGTGTAAATATAGATATAAGTTCAAATGGTATATTCGCAGATTTTAAAATAGGGCTAGACAAAATGTATGTTCTTAAAAACTTGAAAGATTTTTCTTTTGCCAGAATTAACAATGATTTGCTTGAATATGGTAAAAACTTTATATACAACCCCAATATTCACTATTTTGAAGATGTAGATGAGGAACTAGTTGATATAATAGAAGATTTTGGACGTAAAAATTTTATGACATCAAATACTTTTAATCCTAAACTTTTAGATATAGGAAGTAGTGGTCTAAAAAGATTTTTAAAAACTCTAGGTGATAAAGAATTTACACTTACTTATAATGATAAAGTTTATTCTCCTAAAGTTATAAATGATTCTCTTCCTATAAATTTAAATTTAGAAAAGTTAGATGAAAATTTAGTACTTAAATGTAATAATAATTTACCTATACCTCTTACTAGTAAAAGTGACGTTGTTTTATTTAATAATAATATATACTTATTATCTAATGAAGATGCAAGAAATTATAAAATACTATATTCTACTTTAAAAGAACATAATAATATAGAATTCTCTAAAGAAGAAATAGATCCACTTTTAACTAATGTAATTCCTAAAGTTAAAAGTTTTTCAAATAATGTAAATATAGACAATGAAATCGAAAAAAATATAGTAAATGATTTTAATCCTAAATTTTACTTTGATTTAAAAAATAGCAATGTAATATGCGAGCTTAAATTTGAATATGACGATGAAAACAAAAGTAAATATGTTGTTAGAAATTTAGAAAAAGAAAAAATATTTAATGATAAACTTTTATCTCTTAATTTTAAAAATAATGGCTCATATTATATATTTAATGGTGATGATACGGAATTATTTAATTTTTTAGATATAGAAATAATGAATCTAAAAAGTTTAGGCGATGTATATTATTCTGATAAATTTAAAAATAGAAAAATTATAAAATCTAGTTCTATACATGCATCTATAAGAGATAGCTTAGATGGATATTTAAATTTTTCATTTAATATAGATGATATTAATCAAGATGAATATAAGGATGTTATTCTTGCATTTAAAGAAAGAAAAAGATTTTATAAATTAAAAAACGGAAATTTTTTAGATTTAGAAGATAGTCAAACTAAAGATTTATTTGAACTTGTAGAAAATTTAAATATTTCAAGCTTTGATAGCGCTAAAGTTCCTCTTAGCAAATCTTTATATATTAATGACATGTTTAAAAATAAAAATTTAAACTTTATAGAAGGACAGCAACTTATAAATCGTATTTGTGATGATTTTGATAATATAGAAAACTTAGATTTAAGTATTCCTAAGAATTTAAAAGCTAATCTTCGAGATTACCAAATAGAAGGACTTAATTATTTTAAAACTTTAGATCATTATAAGTTTGGAGGTATACTTGCCGATGAAATGGGACTTGGTAAAACGCTTCAAACTATATCGTTTTTACTTTATAAAAAAGAAAAAGATATAAATACTAAAAGCTTAATAGTTACTCCTACTTCTTTGATATATAACTGGAAGAGTGAGTTTGAAAACTTTGCACCAGATATTAATGTACTTTTAATTCATGGTAATAAAAAAGAAAGAGAAAAGCTATTAAAAAATATTGATGAATGCGATGTAATTATAACCACTTATGCTACTCTTAGAAATGATTTAGATTTTTATGAGACTAAAGTGTTTGATTACTTTATAATAGATGAAGCTCAGAATATAAAAAATCCTATATCTTTAAGTACAAATGCAGTAAAAAGTATAAATTCTAAAATTAGATTTGCTCTTACTGGTACTCCTATTGAAAATAATCTACTTGAGCTTTGGTCTATATTTGACTTTGTAATGCC
The DNA here is from genome assembly GCA_904418825.1 of uncultured Romboutsia sp. Classification (GTDB taxonomy): domain Bacteria; phylum Bacillota; class Clostridia; order Peptostreptococcales; family Peptostreptococcaceae; genus Romboutsia. The sequence continues at coordinate 3,496 of CAJFPU010000157.1, forward strand.
TGGATATTTATACAGTAGAAATAAATTCCAAGATTTATTTATATACGATGAATATAATGCCAATAACCTTAGAAAACTTATAAAGCCATTTATACTTAGAAGAACTAAATCACAAGTTATGACGGAACTTCCAGATAAAATCGAAAATAAATTCTTTATAGAGCTTAATAAAGATCAGAGAAAAGTATATAGTGCTTATGTAGAAGAAATTAAAGAAAAATTAAGTAACAAAGATGTTAAAACAGATAAAATAACAATGTTTTCTTATTTAACTAAACTTAGACAATTATGTCTAGACCCTAGTGTTTTAATAGAAGGATATGATAAAAAAAGTTCTAAAACTGAAGCTGCAATTGAGATATTAAAAGATTCTATAAATGATAATCATAAAATACTTCTATTTTCTCAGTTTACTTCGGTTTTAAAAAACATAGGTTCTGAGCTATCTAAAAATGATATAGATTATTATTATATAGATGGTCAAACTGATGCTTATGAAAGATTAAATCTTGTTAATAAATTTAATGAAGGTAAAGATGTTAAAGTATTTTTAATATCTTTAAAGGCTGGTGGAAGTGGTCTTAACTTAACTAGCGCTGATGTTGTAATTCACTTTGATCCTTGGTGGAATCCAGCTGTTGAAAATCAAGCTAGTGATAGAGCTCATAGATTTGGTCAAAAAAATGTAGTTCATGTTATTAAGCTTATTGCAAAAGGTACTATTGAAGAAAATATAATAAAGCTTCAAGAAAACAAAGATAAACTTATAAAAGATTTTATCAATGATGATTTATCTAATAG
>CAJFPU010000158.1 GCA_904418825.1 uncultured Romboutsia sp.
ATTATTATGTGATTAATTACATATAAAATTGGTTATAATATAGATATCAACTATACTTAACGATATTTTATAGAAAGGATGTCTAGATTATGCCAAGAGTAGATATAAAAGCCATTATTAAAGATTTAAATAAGGATGAACTTAAAGACTTAATTTCAGTAGCACAGGGAGTTTTAAGTGGCTTATTCAGTTCTGATGAAATTAAAGATAATATCAAAGAAAGTAGATTTTCTAAAGGATATGAATGTCCTAAGTGTCAATGCAAAGATGTTAATAAAAATGGAAAATCTAATGGTAGACAAAGATATATTTGCAAGAGATGTAGATGTACTTTTGATGAGTTCACTTTATCTCCATTTTCAAGCACTAAATTAGGACTAGATAAATGGCTTAAATACTGCGAATTAATGATATTAGGACTTTCTATAAGACAATGTGCTGAAGAAGTCGGTGTAGGTGTAAAAACCTCATTTTATATGAGGCACAGAATACTTGATGTTATAAATATATCGCTTAAAAATGATACTGTAGAAGGTATAGTAGAAGTTGATGAAGTTTTTATTCGAGAATCATATAAAGGTAATCACTCAAAAAGTACTACTTTTGAAATGCCTAGAGCACCTAGAAAAAGAGGAAAAGGTAAAAAAGATAAGAAGAAAAGAGGTATATCTAACGACCAGATTTGTATTGAAACAGCTATTGACCGTAAGGGAAATATCCTTATGGGAGCAGTTTGTAATGGGAGAATTACAACTAATGATATAGTTGAGTTTTTTGATGGTAAATTAGGTAAAGATATTACTTTTTGCGTTGATAGTCACAAGTCATATATAGGTGTAAAGAAAGACTTAAATGTTGAGTTAAAACAAGTTCCTAGGGGTAAGTCAATGTTAGATAGTGTGTATCATCTACAACATGTAAATTCACTTCATAGTGCATTTAAAAGATGGTTAATGCCTTTTAATGGGGTCTCTAGTAAATACATATCTAATTATTTAGCTTGGTTTAAATTTTTACAACTAAGCAAGAAAAATAAAAAGTCAGACAGAATTAAAGATATGCTGGTCAATGTAGCAACTAAAGAGACATCTATTACTATAAATACAATTAGAAATAGATATATTGAACTAGTATAGATTTAGTGAGCCTTATTGAATAACTTTCAATTGGCAAATTATTCAACAAGGTTTGTAATATAATAAAGTGTGAACTAAATTATCTTAAGTACTAAAAAATTACAGTAAGATATATGTTAATATTAAAAGAGAACAAATAATACTTGCATTACAAGGATTATTGTTATAGAATATAATTACAAAACATCGTAATGCAAGGTTTGTTTTGCAATATAACCTCGTATTACAAGTGTTAAAGAAAGGGGTGGTTAAAGTGGAATTAAATAAAGAATTATTAAAAGGTCATATAGATACTCTAATACTTGCAATACTTGAAAAAAATGATTCATATGGCTTTGAAATTGCTAAAAATGTTTTAAATAAAACAACATTTGAACTAAAGGATGGAACGCTATATATTTCATTAAAAAGAATGGAATCTAAGGGTTTGATAGAATCCTATTGGCAAAGTAGTACTGGTGCAGGAAATAGACGTAAGTACTATAAAATTACTGATTTGGGAAGAGAAACGCTAGACATAAAAGTTCAAGAATGGAATTTTGTAAAAAATATAATGGACGAATACTTGAGGGGGAGAAATTAATATGGAAAATAATAATACATATTCAATAATAGATGAATATATAAAATCTTTATATAAGGGAGATAACAGTAAGGAAGTAAGAGAACTAAAAGAAGAGCTTAGAGAACATTTGATTTTATCTGCTAATGAACTAAGTTCAAAAGGATATGATGATGAAAAATCTCAAAAGATAGCAATTGAAAAATTTGATGGTGGAGGAGATATGCTAAAAGAGTTACACTCTTGTTTAAAAGTTCATAAATCAATCCTTAAAAATATTACAAAAACAATAGGTTTAGTAGCTATAATTTGCTTTATTTTAGTTGCATCATTAATATCTTATACAGAAATAAATGATAGAAGAGCAATGACTTTATCTGATGAAATAAACGAAAAACTAGAATCTTTTACTAGGGATAATGATATAACAACTATAAATAATATTGAAGAAAAAATACAAAGTTTATTAGACATAGAATTATTCGACCTTGAAGTGAGAGTTGCTAATATGGAAGATGGAAATAAGAAATTAGATATAGATAAAACTAATTTTAAACTAATCTATGATAGTGTTGATGATAAATCATTTTTTGAAGATAACAAAAATCAAAACTTTAGTTCTTATGGTGGTCAGTCATTTTTAGACAAAGGTGGAAATGTTGTTCACTATCAGTTTTTTGCAAATACTTATGGATATAACTCAGATAAAGTTTTTGGGTTAATATACACATTTATGTGTATTGGAATAATTTCATTAATTAGTTACTTAACTCTTAAGTTTAAACTTATTTATGATAAAAAACATACATTTAGTTAAATTTATAAGATACATTAATTTTGTTTCGTAATGTTAATATATTGTTAATTAAAATAAATAAACGTAGCTAGACCTATTATTCAAATGTCTAGCTATTTTTATTGTATATATATCACATAATTATCTAACATAGCC
>CAJFPU010000159.1 GCA_904418825.1 uncultured Romboutsia sp.
CAAGAATAAATGAAGTATTTGAAACTGAAAGTAGTATAAAAGACAAAGAAGATGCTAATATAATAGAAAACTTTGATATTGAATTTAAAAATGTATCATTTAGATACAATGAACATAGTGAAAATGTATTAGAAAATATATCTTTCAGTGCTAAACAAGGGGAAACTATAGGAATTATAGGTTCAACTGGTTGTGGTAAAAGTTCATTTGTAAATTTAATACCAAGACTATATGATGTAAGTTCAGGTGAAATTTTAATAGGTAAAACTAATATAAAAGATATAAGTTTAAAAGAGCTTAGAGAAAATATAGGAATAGTACTTCAAGAAAATATACTATTTAGTGGAACTATTGAAAGTAATATAAGATTTGGTAATGAAAATGCAACTGAAGAAATGATGATAAATAGTTCAATTAATGCCCAAGCTTATGAATTTATAAATAATAAAAAAGATAAGTTTAAAAGTGAAGTAGAACAAAGAGCTAAAAATTTATCTGGGGGACAAAAACAACGTCTTTCAATTGCTAGAACATTAATAAGAAATCCTAAAATATTTATAATGGATGATTCATCAAGTGCATTAGATATGGCTACAGAAGCAAAACTTCAAAATTCTATAAAAGAAACTATGAAAGATTCTACTGTTATTATAATAGCACAAAGAATATCAGGTGTTATGGATGCAGATAAGATAATAGTTATGGATGAAGGAAAAATAGCAAATATAGGAACTCATAAAGAATTATTAAAAACTAGTGAAATATATAAAAGTATAGCTGTATCACAATTAGGTGAGGAGGTGCTTGAGATTGTCGGCTAAGTCAGTACCACAACCAAGAGCAGGAAAAGGACCAGGAATAAATTTTGAAAAGAGTAATGAAAAATTAAATAATCCTAAAGAAACGACACTTAGATTATTAAAATATATAGGAAATAAAAAAGTATCTCTTATACTTATATTTGTATTTTGTGTAATAACAACATTAGTAAGTATAATGGGTACAAAATTAAATGGAGAAATAGTAGATAAGTATATATCAGTAGGAGATATAAGTGGACTATTTAGAATATGCATAGTACTTGTATTTATGTATTTAGTAGCAACATTATCTACATTTATACAAAATAGATTAATGGTAAGTATAGCTCAAAAAACTTCAGCAGAAATAAGAAAAGACTTATATCAAAAAATGCAGCATCTACCGTTAAAATATTTTGATACTCACTCAAGTGGGGATTTAATGAGTAGACTTACAAATGATATAGACAATATAAATATGACTATGTCACAAAGTATAACTCAATTAATATCAGGAGTTATAAATATAGTTGGTATGCTTATAGCAATGCTTATGTTAAATAAAACATTGACTATAATAGGTTTAATTACAACACCTATTACAATATTAGCAACTAGATCTTTAATAAAATATACTCAACCATTTTTCATTAAAAAGCAAAGTAACTTAGGTGAACTTAATGGATATATAGAAGAAATGGTATCTGGACAAAAAGCTATTTTACTATTTTCTCAAGAAGAAAAAGTAAAGAAAGAATTTAGTGAGATAAATAAAAAGATAACTAAAAATGCAATACTAGCAGAAGCTATATCTGGATGTATGGGACCTATAAATAACTTTATAAATAATTTAACTTACTTAATATTAGCTATTTGTGGAGGAGTATTTCTTTTAAAAGGTATGGATATAACTGTTGGGGTAATATTTTCGATAATATTATATATGAGAAACTTTAACCAACCAATAAACCAAATACTTAATATATCAAATAGTTTACAAGGCGCATTAGCAGGAGCAGAAAGAGTATTTGAAGTAATGGATGAAGAAGCAGAAATAGATAAAGAAGATGCTATAGACGTAGAAAACTTAGATGGTGAAGTTAAGTTAGAAAATGTAGACTTCTCTTATGACAAAAATAAGAAAGTTTTAAATAACATAAATTTAACTGCACATAAAGGTCAGACTATAGCGATAGTAGGTCCTACGGGTTCTGGTAAAACTACTATAATAAATTTATTAAATAAGTTTTATCATATAGATAGCGGAACTATAACTATAGATGGTGTAAATATAGATAATATAACTATGGAAAGTTTAAGAAAATCAGTTGCAGTTGTACTTCAAGATACTTATTTATTCTCAGTAAGTATAAAAGAAAATTTAAGATATGGTAATTTAAATGCAAGTGACGAAGAAATAATAGAAGCTGCAAAACTTGCAAATGCTCATCATTTTATTATGCAACTTGAAGATGGATATGATACAGTACTTAGTGATAATGGAAGTAATTTATCTCAAGGGCAAAGGCAATTATTAGCTATAGCTAGAGCAATACTTTCAAAATCATCAATACTTATACTTGATGAAGCTACTTCATCTATAGATACTAGAACAGAAGTACACATACAAAATGCTATGGTTAATTTAATGGAAGGTAAAACTACATTTATAATCGCCCATAGATTAAGCACTATAAGAAATGCAGATGTTATCTTAGCAGTAAAAGATGGAGAAATAATTGAAAAAGGAACGCATGATGAAAAAGGATGATTCTTATGAATCATCCTTTTTATTAGTATTATTTTAATTAAAAATTTGAGTTATTTAAAGTAAATCTTAATTTATAAAATATTTATTTTACATTTTAAATCTAGTAAATAAAATAACATAAATATTTAGAAAAATGTAATAAAGTATACTATTTAATAAAAAAATCATAAATAAAATATAATAAATTAAAAAATATAACTTAAATATTGATTTAAAAAGTAAAATGACGTACAATAATATTACAACAAGAAACGACAAATAAAGTTAGAAGGAGCATTTAAAATGACAATAGTATTAAACATATTAGGTATTGTTGCTATATTAGGTATATTATATTTAATGTCACCTAATAAAAATGAAATCAACAAGAAAATGATATTAAAAGCCTTTATAATACAAATAGTATTAGCTTTTATATTAGTTAAATTCCCATTAGGACAAGCTATATTAGAAAAAGTATCTGATTTTGTTACACAAGTATTAAGCTATGGAACAGAAGGATTAAAATTTGTATTTGGAGATAAGCTAACAGATGGAAGTGTATTCGGAGTAAGTGTATTATGTAATATAATATTCGTATCAGCATTATTTTCAGGTCTTTATTATTTAGGTATAATAGGATTTGTAGTTAAGTTAATAGGTGGAGTTATAGGTAAAGTACTTGGAACTAGTAAAGTAGAAAGCTTTGTTGCTGTTGCTAATATGTTTTTAGGACAAACTGAATCACCAATATTAGTTAGTAAATATTTAGGTGGTATGAATAAAAGTGAAATGATGTTAGTTTTAGTATCTGGTATGGGTAGTATGTCTGCAACAGTATTACTTGGATATGCAGGAATGGGAATACCTATGAAGTACTTATTAATAGGAGGGGCATTAGTTCCACTTGGAAGTATAATAGTATCTAAAATATTACTTCCAGAAACTAAAGAAGAATTATCATTAAGAGAAGTAGCTGCTACAAATGAAGTTAGCATGGATAATAAAGGAGATAATAAAAATCTTATATCTGCGCTTTCAGAAGGAGCTATGAATGGTTTAAATATGGTATTAGGTATAGGTGCAAACCTTATAGCTATAATAGCTATAGTTGCATTAGTTAATGGAGCATTAGGAATGTTCGGTACTTCATTAGAACAAATATTATCATATGTATTTGCTCCATTAGGTTTCTTAATGGGACTTCCAAAACAAGATGTATTAACAGCTAGTCAATTACTTGGAAGCAAAATGGTATTAAATGAATTTGTTGCTTTTGGGCAATTAGGATCAATAATAAATACTTTAGACTACAGAAGTGCTCTTATGATGTCTATATCTTTAACAGGATTTGCAAACATATCAAGTATGGGACTTTGTATATCTGGTATATCAGTATTCTGTCCAGAAAAAAGAGGAGAATTATCCGAACTTGCATTTAGAGGTATGATAGGTGGATTCTTAGTAAGTGTACTAAGTGCATTAGTAGTTGGATTAATAGTAGCATTATAAATATATAAAGCATATCTAGGATTCTAGGTATGCTTTTTTTATACTTTAGTAATTTTATTATCTTAATAACTTGTATAAATAATAAAATTAAGTTATACAAATGAATAAAAAATTTTTTATTTGTTGTTTAAGAAGGAATTTAATGGGTATTTATAAAATATAATAATAAAAAAGTTATATTTATTGTATATTAGGAGGAAAGATATTATGAAAAAGTTTGTATGTGTAGTATGCGGATATATACATGAAGGAGAAACTGCTCCAGAAGTATGTCCAGTATGTAAGGTTGGAGCTGATAAGTTCGAAGAAATGAAAGGTGAAATGAAGTGGGCTGACGAGCACAGAATAGGTGTAGCTGCTGGTGTGGATGAAGAAATATTAGAAGGATTAAGAGCAAACTTCGTTGGAGAATGTACAGAAGTAGGTATGTACTTAGCAATGAGTAGACAAGCTGATAGAGAAGGATACCCAGAAGTTGCTGAAGCTTACAAGAGAATAGCATTTGAAGAAGCAGAACATGCTGCTAAATTTGCTGAATTATTAGGAGAAGTTGTTGTTGCAGATACTCAAGCTAACTTAAAAGCAAGAGTTGAAGCTGAATACGGAGCAACTGAAGGAAAATTAAAAATAGCTAAGAGAGCTAAAGAACTAGGATTAGATGCTATACATGATACAGTTCATGAAATGTGTAAAGATGAAGCTAGACATGGTAAAGCATTCTTAGGATTATTAGAAAGACATTTCACAAAGTAATATATATAAAGTGCATTCTTTAAAAGGATGCACTGAGTGTGTAGATAATTTTGTGTATTCTATACCAAAATTAAAGAACAATAATTATTTATTTTGAAAGGCTATGACTATAAATTCATAGCCTTTTTTAGGT
>CAJFPU010000160.1 GCA_904418825.1 uncultured Romboutsia sp.
AGGTTTTATCATATCGAATAAAAATAAATTTTACATTTTAAAGATAATATACTTATTATAATAGAGAAATACATAAATTGGGGAGGTATTTATGGGAAAGTTAGTTATTGATTTAGGACATGGAGGTCATGATCCTGGAGCTATTGGACCAAATAAAACACATGAAGCAGATGTTGTTTTAGCTATAGGGAAGGAACTTGATGAATTACTTAAAGGTTATGAGCTTGAAGTTAAGTTTACAAGGCTATCTAATGTATATTTATCATTGAGTGAAAGAGCTAAGATTGCAAATGATTTTAAAGCAGATTATTTTTTATCAATTCACATTAATTCAGCTACAGATAGCAGTGTTAGAGGTGTTGAAGTTTGGCAGTATTCTAATAAAAATGATAAGTTAAATAAATTTTCTAATTGTTTATGTGAGGATGTTTCAAAGATTTTTAATGTTAGAAATAGAGGAGTTAAGTTGAGCCAAAAACTTTCTGTACTTAAAAATACTAATATGCCTGCTGCTTTAATTGAGGTTGATTTTATTTCTAATGTTAATGCTGAAAAGGATTTAAATATTAGTAGTAATATTAAAGCGGTAGCTTTAGCGATTAGAGATAATTTAATAGATTTATTTAAATTAGAATCAGTTACAAGTGATGTTTTATACAAGGTTTGTATTGGAGCTTACAAGGATAAGAATAATGCTATAAATCAGGTTCAATTGGCTAAGGAAAAAGGGTTTATAGATGCATATATAATATAGATCTATGCTATTAAAGCTATTAAAAGCTGGATTGTACCAGCAAAACTTCATAAGTAATATGAAAAAACTCAGTTGTATCAATAGATATATAGCTAATAGCATAAAAGAACTATTAAATATTAGAAGAGATATTAGTTAGAATAAGAAATAGCAATACAAATACATATAAAGCATTTGAAAAGATATATAAATTACCTTTAGATATAAAAGTAGAATTTATATTATTAATACTAGGAGATATAACTTCTATTTAATTAAATAAAGTAATAGATAAAATACTAAGTTAGCAATATAATAATAATGGAGGACGATTGTCCTCCATTATTATTTGGAGGTGATATTTTGGATAATAAAAAAGGTTGGAGTTCTGAAGAAAAGATACAGTATATAATGGAGCTTCAAGAAAAAGGATTATCAAGAAAAGAAATAGCAGTTGAATTTGGATATACCAGAGTAGATACTTTAGATAGATTAATGAAAAAATATGGATATAATAAGATAGATGGAAAGTTTGTATTAACTGTGGAGGACAGTTGTCCTCCGCCTGTGCAAAATGGAGGTATTTCAATTGTTGAAGAAGTTTGTCCTCCAAATGGAGGACAGCTGTTATCTAGCTTAGATGCACAAAATAAGCTTCTTAATATAGTTAATAATTATGATAAGCTAATGTATGTTATAGATAACTTTGATAATATGGAGGACAATTGTCCTATAGATGTCATCGAAGTTAAAAGTGGCCTTCAAATAGATTTTGATAAATCAGAAGCAATAAAAACTACTATTCGTGTAGATAAAGATGTATGGGATAATTTCTCAAGTTTATGCAAAGATAAATATAATCATTTAAATAAACATGATATCATAAGTAAAGCATTTATAGAGTTTATGGAAAAGTATAAGTAGATATATTATAAGTGGAGGACAATTGTCCGACAGTTATAATTGTATATTTAAGGTGGTGAAAAAGTGAGGATAACAAATTATGAAGATTTAATAATGAAAAGAGCTATGGATGTATTTGCTGAGGATGGATTAAAATTCTTTGGAATAGATAAGAAAGTAAAAGAACTAGGTCCAACGGAATTAGTTGTTTTAGAAAGTAAGAACCTACATATGGATTATACTTTTTTAATGGAAGATGATACATATATACACTTTGAGTTTCAGACAACAAATAAGAATGTATCTGATTTAAGAAGGTTTAGAGCATACGAGGCCTTACTTAGCCATCAGACAGGAAAAGATGTTGTTACATATGTAATCTATTCATCAAATATAATAAATGTAAATGACACTTTAGAAACAGGTATAAATAAATTTAAAGTAAATACTATATCTATGGCTAGTAAAAATGGTGATGATGTATTTAAGAATGTATCTGATAAAATAAGTAAGGGAATAAGTTTATCAAAAGATGATATAATATCATTATCATTTAGTCCAATAATGGGTGGGCAAGTAAGCAAATTAGATAGAATATTAAATACTATAAAGTTATTAAAAGATATAGATATTACTTATAGGCACGATGTTGAATCTATAATATATGCCTTTGCAAATAAATTTTTAAGTGGAAAAGATTTAGAAAGAGTAAAGGAGGAGCTTAAAGTGACTGAATTAGGTAAGAGTTTAATAGATGAAGGTAAGAAAGAAAAAGCTATAGAGATAGCTAAGAAGGCTATTTTAAAAGGTATGGATAATGAAACTATACAAGAGCTTACTGATTTATCTATAGAAGATATTGAGTTAATAAGAAAAGTTATGAATTAAAATAGATATATATTATGAATGGAGGACAATTGTCCTACAATTGTCCTTCATTTGTTTTTAGTATAAAAATATAGTTTATTTTAACTATTCGACAAATATTGATAAATAAATTAAAATATTAGATGAATAAATTAAAAAATAAATGATGATATATTAGATGAGTATATTGAAATTACTTAAATATATAGTAATTTTATATAAAAAAGGTCAAGTTTGAGCCGACAAACTTGACCTTTTTTATACTCAAATTGTATTATGAAATATAAAAAGACATCATAAAGTAATCGCAATTGGAGGATA
>CAJFPU010000161.1 GCA_904418825.1 uncultured Romboutsia sp.
AAAGCTTTCATATAATTATCCTTTCTTTATAAATTAAGTACAAGATGTATATACCTTGTACTTATTATATTATTTTTGTAAATTTTTAAACTTATCTTTAAATAATTCTCCTAAACTACCTAAAGAATCTTCTGTTTTTAAGAATTCTGAGTAATCTTCTTCTGGCTCTCTATTAGCCTCTTTTATTGATAAAACCATTCTTCTATTTTTAGGTTTAAATTCTATAACCATAGCTTCAACTATATCACCTATATTAACTACACTGCTAACCTTTATAACTCTTTCTTCACTTAATTCTGATATTGGTAAAAATGCATCTACACCTTCTCTTATTTTAACTATAGCACCTTTTTCTATAATTCTAACAACTTGCCCAGTTATTATATCGTCTAATTGAACCTCTTGTTTTACTAATTCCCATGGATCATTGTTTATATCTTTTAAAGCTAATGCAAATTTTTTGTTATCTTTATCTATATCTAGTACATAAACTTGTACTTCTTGTCCTTCTGATAACATATCTTCAACAGATTCTACTCTTTCCCAAGATAGGTTATTTAAATGAAGTAACCCTTCTATTCCACCGATATCAACAAAAGCTCCGTAAGGCATTAATTTTGTAACCTTACCATCTCTTTTTTGTCCAACTTCTAAAGAATTAAATAATTCTTCTTTTTCTGCTTTTACTTTTGCTATATGCGCTTCTTTCTCAGCTTTTATTCTAGCTCTTTCTGCTTCCTTTTCAGCCTTTATACGAGCTCTTCTTTCTTCTCTTTCTTTATCTAAACGTTCTTGTAAAACTTCTCTATGAGTAGCAACTATTCTATTTTTCTTAGCATCTAATTCTTTTATGTAAACTTCTAAATTTTTACCTACATAAGTATCTGTTTTTTCAACAAACTTAGTATCTAACTGAGATATAGGTATAAATAAAGTTTGAGTGTTGTGTTTAGCAAAAACTCCTCTTTCAATAGCTTTTTCCACTTGAACAGTTAATATTCTATGTTCATTGAAAGCCTTTTCTAAATCTGAATAATCTACTTTTTCATCTAATTTTAATTTTGATAAGTTTATTATTCCATCTTTTTGATAAACTCTAGTTATAACAGCAGTTATTTCATCTCCTACTTTATATACATCATTAGCATACTTACCCTTAGGTAAATTTAATTCATCATTTTTTATTACTCCATCAAATCCATAGTTTAATTCTACAACAACTTCATCATTATTTATTTTAGATATTTTACCTGTTATAGTTTGACCAACTTTAACTTGATTAAATTCTTGTTCTTGTTGTTCTAATAATTCTTGCATAGTTAAATTATTCATCATTATCTATTAATCCTTTCTTATTAATTCTTTTATAAATATTATATCATTATTATTTTATATTTTTTAATCTTTATCAAAATATTTTCAATTATAATATTACTTTAACTTCATCTTTAATTTCTATAGTGTCACTAGTTACATTACAATCATAGGCTAATATATTTACTCCATTTCTTTTAGCATGTCTAAGTGCATCTCCTAACTCTTTGTGCATTTTATCATTCGGTGTAAAGTATTTAACATCACTCATTTGAATTACAAAAATTATGTAGGATAAATACCCATCTTCTGAAGCCTTAATTAGCTCATTAATATGTTTTACACCCCTTTCAGTTTTTGCATCAGGAAACATTACTATATCATTTTCCTCTAGAGTAACTCCTTTTATCTCTATAAAAACTTTCTTATTTTCAGTTTCTATATATATATCAAACCTAGAATTTCCATACGTTTTTTCTGGTTTTATATATATAATTTCTTCATTAAGTTCTGGTAATATTATTTTTTTATTTATTAAACCTTCATATATAACTTTATTAGGTACTTGTGAATCCATATTAATAAGTCTATCATTTTTTTGAACAGCTATTAAAGAGTACTTTGTCTTTCTATTTGGATTGTCACTTTCTTCTAGATATACTATACAATTAGGTATTAATAATTCTTTACATTTCCCAGTATTTTTAACATGTACTTTTTCTATATTATTATCAACTTTGCAATAGGATATAAATCTATTAGGTCTTTCTAAAAATGTTCCTTTAACAATATTTTTATACTTCATTTCATTCTCCTTATAAAAAGTTCACTTAACTTATATTATCAATAATATATCCTTTTTACTTCTACATATATATCTTTTTTTAAGTATTGATATAATTAATTCATATATGATTTAAAAAATTTAATATAATAGTTTCATTATATAAAAAACCCTTATGTATATAATATATCCATAAGAGTACTTACCTGAAACTGTTTATATTTAGTTTTATTTTTCAATTCATTAACTTTTCAATTAAATATATAAAACTCTCTTTAAATTTAACATCATCTTCTTTAGTCCTTTTTTTAGGTCCTTTTATTCTTTGTCCTGAATTTCTTATTTTTTTAGATAAATGTCTTGAAAATAATAATTGATTTATATTTTCATTTGAGTATATTAATCCATTTTGATTTATAGGATATCCACCTTTAGATAATACCATAGCAGCAAGTCCATAATCTTGCGTTACGACAATATCACCTTTACTAACTTTATTAATTAATGCAAAGTCAACAGAATCAGAACCTTTGGATAACACTATTCTCTCTATACCTATTTTATTAATTATATGAGATGTATCACACATTATTATAGTTTTAACATTATATTTATGCCCTAAATTTATTACTATATCTAATACTGGACAGCCATCTGCATCTATTAATATTTTCATATTATCTCCTTCTATATAATTTTAATATAACATAAAAAAGCTTTAATCCTAAGATTAAAGCTTTACTGGAGGCGACATCCAGATTCGAACTGGAGATCAAGGAGTTGCAGTCCACTGCCTTACCACTTGGCTATGTCGCCATATCTTTTATATTACATATTGTATGTTTATTAACATGCTTTTGCAACAACTTTTAAAAAAAATTTATTAAAAATATATATCATCAATATTATTCTAATTTATAATATATCCATAAATTTTGTGATATAATAATTTAATAAATTTATAATACATAATATAAAAATATATTTTAAATATAGAAAGTTAGGTGTAAATATGTTTAAAAATAAAGATAGAGAAGAAATATTGGAAATATTTAAAGAATACAATTATCAATTAGCTAAATATAATAAAAATGATATTATAGCATTAGAATATGAACCTTGTAATAAAATTGGTTTAATTATTTCTGGATCTATCGATATTAAACGAATATTATCTAGTAATAATGTAATACACTTATCTTCTCTTTCATCCGGAAATTTATTTGGAGAAGTAATTGCTTTTTCCGATATAAATTTATATCCAGCAACAGTTATATCAACTACATCCAGTGAGATTTTATTTATAAATAAAGTTAATTTTATAAAATTTTGTACAGATAATACTAATTTTCTTAATTCGTTTTTAAATGATTTGACGAATAAAATAATTGCTCTTAATAAATCTATAACAACATTATCATTAACTAGTATACGACAAAAAATTAGCAACTTCTTACTTAATGAATATAAGATACAAGGAAGTGTATTTATAAGGCTTAATATGACTAAACAAAAATTATCTGAAATATTAGGAATTCCTAGACCATCATTATCTAGAGAACTTATAAATATGAAAGATTTAGGTATCATTGATTACTCTAGAGATTTCATAAAAATATTGGATAAAGAAGAATTAGAAAATTTACTAAACCAATAAAACCACAAAGCACTGTTATTACTTTGTGGTACTTTTTATATTATCAAGATATTCAAATATAGTTATATTTGTAAATTCGTTATCCATTTCAAGTAAGTTTGATACTGTAACTCCTAATAACCTTATCTTTCCTTTATCCTCTAGATTCTTCATTAAATTATATACATTAATTCTAATATCTTCAGCTTTATAAATAGTATGTTCTAAACTAACGCTTCTAGTTATCTTAGTAAAATCATCATACTTTACTTTTAAAGTTATTGTTTTTCCCACTTTGTTTGAATATTGCAATCTATTAGATACATCTTCACAAATCTCACTAAGTATATCTAAAACTTCCTCATCATCTATATCTAAGTTACTACTTAATGTAGTTTCAGACCCAACTGATTTTCGTTCTCTATATGGTTCAACTTTTCTATCATCAATTCCTCTAGCCAACTGATAAAACATATAGCCTCTATTTTTAAATACACTTTCTAATTTATCGATACTTAATTGTCTCAAGTCATATCCATTACTTACCCCTAAATTTTTAAGCTTTCGTTCTGTAACTTTACCTATTCCATGAAATTTATTTATAGGCAATGTATCTAAGAATTCTTGCTTATCTTTAGGAGTTATTACCTTTAATCCATTTGGTTTATTATAGTCTGATGCTATTTTCGCTAAAAATTTATTATATGAAACCCCTGCTGATGATGTTAATCCTGTTTCTCTTAATATATCGTCTTTTATCATTCTAGCAACTTGAGTTGCATATTTTATTCCTTTTTTATTATTAGTAACATCTAAATATGCTTCATCTAAAGATAGTGGCTCAACCAAATCAGTGTATCTATAAAAAATATCTCTTATTTGTCGTGATACTTTATGATATACATCAAATCTAGGCCATATAAAGTATGCATAAGGACACCTCTTATATGCAACACTTGATGGCATAGCAGAATGAATTCCA
>CAJFPU010000162.1 GCA_904418825.1 uncultured Romboutsia sp.
GCTACTGCACACATTATACCTTTAAATATTCCCATTGACTTAACTGTCATTGGAGATAAATTTAATACCATAACTAAAGCCCAAGTTATTGGAGCTATTATAACCATAGTTATTATACCTATTACTAAAGCAGATGCATATTTATTTTTTGGTAAGAAACCTACTATTTTATTAGCACCTTCTTGTCTAGTTATTTTACCAGCATTAAGATCTTTAGCTGTTAAAGGGAACACTATTAAAGCTAATAAAAATCCTAATATTAAACTTGTTGCTGATAAATCTATAACTATATCAGTTGTCATAAATGTTGTATTTGGTTCACTTTTATGCATTGCAAAAAATATAAGTGCATTTATTATACCGTTTATTATACCATTTCCTATAAGGCATTTTTCTAATAAGTATTTGTTGAAATTATGTACTTTTGTCATTTTTTTACCCTCTTTCAATTAATTTTTCTTAACTAGTATTTGAAATCTTTAAAAAAAAATATTTATATAAATATAATTTGCTTTCTTGCAATAAATAATAATATCACATTTAAAATGATTTTTAAAGAAAAAATTTTAATTGATATTATTTTTTATACTTTAATAATTAAAGTAATACTATTTCTAAGGTTATTAACACTAGAAATAATTCTAATATCAATTAACTCTACAAATGAAAACCAAATTAGTGCTAATAATTTAAATAGCGAAGATATTTAATATTTTATTTAGTTTTTTTAAATATATTAAAATCTATTATTTTTCAATAGAAAAAGGCTAGAAATCAATGAACTTTAAAGTTTCTAACCGTTTTAACTATATTTATAAATATTTAAATTTATATAGAATTAAAAAGTGAATAATTATTTATATAAAGTTCTTCAAGCTCTTTTTTCTTATCAATACTTAAATTATTAAATTTAAGCATAACAAGATGAGTAGAAACTCCTAGCTCAGAAGATAGTTGCTCAAAACTTAAATCAATATATTTTTCAAAAATATCATCATCTAATAAATATTCAGAAGCGAAAGTATCAGCTTCTAGTTCAAGATGTTTAACCCAAACAGGATCTATTTCATGTATCTTAAAAGTATTAATATTAGGATGAATATAAACATGTCCAAGTTCATGAGTTAATACTTCTATCAATTCATTTTCACAAAGATTTGGATTAAGAAGTACAGCTCTTAATTTATTTGATTTAATATTGCACCCTTTAGTTTTATTTATATATGGATAATTATTATCTAAATAAGCAACTATAAAGTTTAAATCCCTAAAAATATCAATAACACTTTTACCTTCATGGCTTAATTTAACCAATCTAACTTTTTCTTTTATATACTCTATATTCAAATATATCTCCCCTTTTAAATGATAAACCTTTTTTATTTTTTTTATGTCTGTAAAGTTATTTTCTCTTTATATCGCTAATTGCTAGAGATATACCAGCTTTTATAGAGTGAAGTATTCCATCTATAGCCTCATCAGATGCAGGTTGCCCACAAAATGTTATAGAATCTTTACTTTTTAAACGAGATTCTAAATCTTTAAGTGCTAATAATATATCATCTTCATCCTTTTGGCTTACATCATAAGAATCATAAGTTTTTTCATCTGTAAGACCAACTAAATAATCAGTACTTACTTCTAGGGCATCGGCAAGTCTTGCAAGTACAGCAGACTTTGGTTCTCTTAATCCGTTTTCATATCTAGATAAATTAGCTTCTGTCAAATTAGCTTTTTTAGCTAGTTCTTTTTGGTTTAATCCTAATTCTTTTCTAGCTTTAGTTATCCTTTCTGCTATAATTCCCATTAAAAATCACTCCTTTTCTTAGATTTTTTATAATTAAATAATATCATTTTGAGATAAAAATGACAATAAAAAAGTATTTATGGTAAAAAAATAAGTAAAAATAGATAAAATAAAACTCAAAAATGACAATTATGATAATAAAAACGACAAAAAATATATTGACTTTATTAAATTACAGATATATGATTAAACTATGGAAAGGGAAAAAAATAGAATTTTATAAAATAAAATATAGAATGGGGAGATATAAAAATGGGTTCAAGAATACTTAAATCAAAGAGAATATTATTTAATTTAACACAAGAAGAAATAGCTAAAGAACTTGGAATTACTGTCAAAAGCTATAATCTGAAAGAAAATGGTAAAAGGGAATTTACATTATATGAAGCTAAAAAGATAATTGATTTACTTAAGCTTAACTTAAAAGAAGTAAATGATATATTTTTTAATTCATCTATAAGTAAATAAAAAATTTTATATACAAACTTTCCAATTTGATAATTTTAAAAGGGGGTATTATAATGAATAATTTAAAAATATTTGAAAATGAAGAATTTGGACAATTAAGTGTAATTATTAAAAATAACAAAGAATATATAGAAGCAATAGAGGTTGCTACTATACTTGGATATTCAAATCCTAGAGATGCAGTAACTAGACATTGTGATGAGGATGGGGTCGTGTTTTCCGAC
>CAJFPU010000163.1 GCA_904418825.1 uncultured Romboutsia sp.
TAATTAGTTTGCCTTTTAGAATCTTCTTTTAAATAGCTTAAAATTAAATAAATGGATTCTAAAAATAACGGGTTTACTTTTGAGGTGTAAAGGTAATTCTTGTGTGCTAAAGTAATATCAATATATTCACAAAAGTAAAAAGTGACAAAAACAACCTAAATTTAATTTAAGAATTGAGTTAGTGTTATAATATAATAAAGGTCGTAATTGTTATATAATGTGAAATAAAACGAATAGTTTTAAAGTTTAAATTTTATTAAATGATAATAATTTGGTATAATTAGGATAACGTTAATACCATAACAAGGAAAGGGGTAAGAGGGCAATGATTACTATTTCATTGGAGTTCTTTTTTCAAATATTAAATATTGTATTATGGATTTTTATTTTATTTTTAGGGTACAAAGTTATTTGTTATTTTAGTGATTTTTTATGTAAAATAGTAAAAAGATAGCCGTAATTATAAATTATAAATAATTTTAATATACTATGAATCAATTTATATAAATCAATGTGATTATTAGTATAATTAATTTAAAATCACGCGTTCCTTTATAATTGTAATATATTAAGATAAATAGTAAAATGTAGAAAAAGACAAAAGGGATTTATTCGATTATATTAATATATAAGGGGAGATTATTTTGAGAGATAATAAAAATAAAGAAAGTAAACTAAAATTATTAAGTTCTAAAAGTTGGAGGTGTATTTTTATTATAAGTACTTTTATAATAACTTTATTTTGTGGAGTAAAAATATACAAAAGTGCAACTGATAACACAAGTAAACTTGCTTGGTATATTAAAAATATTCAAAATGAAAAAAGGATAAGTTTTACCAAAAATAACATTTATGAGTATGGAGTAAAAGGTATATTTGAAGATATAAATAAAAAATACAAACTACCAGAAAAACTTTACATGTCAGATGATTTAAGTGTTAAATTTGAAAAAGATGGAACAATTATATACTTTGAAACCTTTATTTATGGAAAAGACAAAAACGGAAAAGAAAAAACATATTTAATTTACTATGACAAAAACAAATCAAAAGATATAAATCTTATATTAAATGGTGTTGTAAATTCTGATTATAGTAATGATAAGCTACTAGACCCATTATTTGAAACAGTTGAATTAATTTCTATAAAAGATACAGTAATCAACTATAATGAAAATGAATTTGGTCTGTTATACAAAGGTAAAGTTAATTGGGAAAGTTACAGAGATGGAATTGTTCTAATTAATAAAAATGGAGAAGAAATACCACTAAATTTATTTAACGGTAGGTTGATAGGATATCCTGTTTCCATATATATTCCAACAAATGAAGATATAACTCCAGTTAGATACAATTTATTAACAGATTCATATTGGTTTGAGTATTTAAATAATGATGAAGAAAATTTATCAAATGAAATTCAACAAGAATGGAATGTTGTAGAAGGAAACTCAAGTGTTAAAGATGAGTTTTATTTATATGATGGAATTAGATATAAGTTAAATATAGATGATAAGGCTACAGGAAGCTTTTTCTATTCACTTCATAAGACTAATGATAGTGGTAGCAACTGGATTGTTATAAATGAAAATCCATTTAATGGAGCAGTTGGAGAAACCTATGGAATATACTTTATTAATGAAAATATAGGCTTTATAGGTGTTTCTAGGAATGGTGGGTGTGAAGGTGAGCTTTATAGAACAGAAGATGGAGGAAAATCTTTTAGTAAGATAGAGTTTGAAGGAAAAATAGTTACACTAGATAATGGAACTTCTATAATGCCTTTTGATTATCCAAGTATTCCTTATGAGAAAGATGGAAAGCTTTATTTGAATATGGAACAAGGTGCAGATGGAGATTATGATGGAAATAGCAGTTTGGTTTATAATTCTAATGATAAGGGAGTAACTTGGGAATATATAGAATAATTTTAAAATGGTAATACTAATAAATTTATTACCGGAAATACTAAATATTTATATGAATTTAGTATTTCACAATATTAATATATTGCAAAGCAAAAGGATAGGAGCTATGCTCCTATTTTTTTACAAGTGTCGTAAAAACCGACGGGGTATATTTATAACTTTAACAAGGCATTACAAATATTTTTAGCAACAACATAACAATAATCATAACTACTACAAACACCTTCAACTAAAGGATTAGAAATAAAATCAACTTCCACCAAAAGAGCTGGCATTTTACTTTTTCTTAAAACTGTAAAATTTTTAGAAATCTTAACACCACGATTTGAAGTATTTAAAGATTTAGACAAACTATCACAAATAATTTGAGAAGTATTATAAAGCTTACTAGATTTATCATAAACCCAAACCTCACAACCACGAACATTTCTATTAGAAAAAGAATTCATATGTAAACTAATAAAATAATCACA
>CAJFPU010000164.1 GCA_904418825.1 uncultured Romboutsia sp.
ATAAAAATTTTAAAGGTTTGGAGATTGAATTAATCAATCTATAATGAAATACTTAAGAAATAAGAGAGATACATCTTAAATCTTTATATATTTGCCAGCCATAGGAATTGAACCTATAATAAGCCTGTCTTAAGCCAGCACAAAGGAGTGGTTTTTTAATGAGATACCATAACTCACTTCATATGTCAGAATAATAAGCTCTGAATGATTACACTTAGCTTATTTCATCCACAAACCAAAGCTCTTGAGCTGGTGCAACCAGCGAATGAGCTCTATTAAGCACAACTATTATTTATATTAAATCAAAAAAATACTAGCATTTAAAACTAGTATTAATTTCTTTACACATTGATTTGCTATCGCAAATGCAACGTGTCGCCACCAGACAAGCTGGTGTCGTATATTTTTTATTGTTTATTTTTAAGAGTTTTTTCGGTAGTTTTTAGATTAAAGTATATTAATATTATATAAAAAACTACCTTTTTTGCTCTATTAATTTTTAGCTATAATATATATAGTTGGTATTGTATTACCTACTTTTTTACCTTTACCTTTCATAATACAATAACCAAACTGACTTATATATTCATTGAAAGCTTTATCACCTAAAACTGTAAATTTCTTTTCATGCTTAACATCCCATTTAATTTTAAATTCTTCTCTTAATTTTTTATATTGTTCTTTATTTATGCTTACACCTTTTAAATTATCAAGATATTCTGGTATCTCTTCTAATGCTGAATATTTTTTCTGTGATTTACTTTTATTAACTTCTTTTATTGATACATTTTTATAATATTTTCTTAGGTTAACTTCATAAAATTTAGCCATTGTACAATATTGTAATTGCCCTAATACACCATTTATTATGTTTAACTTACAAGCCACTTTTTCTATTTGACAATAATTAGGATGTATTTCTACATTTCCATCAAAACAAAATGTTATCATAAAAGGAAAATCATTGTTTCTTTCCACATTATATTTTGTTCTATCTAACATTTTTAATCCTTCTAAATATGAATTTTCATACTTAGGAATACATACACTATTTAAAGTTATATCTACCATATACTTGTCCATAAACTCTTCTTTAGTTAGTGTTTCATAGTCCTTTACATATCCCATTGTTTTATCACACTTAACTTTTATTTTCTCTAACTCTGCTTTATTATGAGATATTATATATACATTAGTTCTATCTTCTGGATTATTTGGATTATGTCTTTTTCTACCTATGAATTGTTTTATTTGTGTAAAATCATATTGATTTAATAAGACTATGTGCTTTAAATCTTCCATCTTAAGATTAACACCATTATCCATAGCATTATTTGCTATTATTCCTAATATATAATCATCATAGAAACTTTCATTATTTATAGTTAAATCATACTTTTTAGCCATTTCTTCATCAACTTTAAAACCTCTTCCCTGTTGTTCCCATTTAGAATACATAAAACCAATAGCTCTTTTATCTGTACTCATAGTCTTAACTAAATTCTCTATCTTATTTTTAGTCATAAACTCATTTACAAATATTATAAATTTTTCATCAGCTGGTATTTGTTGCATAACATTTTCTAATTCATCATTAGTTACAACTATATCTAATCTATCATTAAATCCTAAATCCATACTTTCTTCTACACTTAAAACTTCATTGTAAAGTTCTCTTCCATCAAATTCTATATCTTTTATAATATCCATAAAATGTTTCAATTCTTCTGTAGTAGCACTAAAGAATAATATTGTATTATCTACAGAATGATTTATAAGCTCATTTAAGGTTAATTGAGTTGTATTGTTCCAATAATCATTTAAAAAATAGTGACATTCATCAGCTATTATTAGATTATATTTTTCTAAGAATGTTATATCTTCTAAAATCTTTTTAGCTAATGATTGATATGAAAGTATATCTATATATTTACTTACATACTCTTCTTCATTTATACTTTCAAAGTATGTAGCATCCAAATTATTCTTTAAATCTTCTTTGATTTGAGTTATTAAAGCACTTCTATTAGCTAATAGTAATGCTTTCTTTTGTGATGCTCCAAAAGGTTTAAATTCACCTTTAGCTATTTTAATTACATTAGTTTGTACAAAATAAGTTTTCCCAGCTCCTGTTGGTGCTGTAATCATTTGTATTTTACCTTTAGTAGTAAATAGCTCTTCTACTTGTTCTTTATTAAATTTTTCTGATAAATATCTTGCTGTCATTTTTATACCAATCTCCTTTTTACATCTTAATAATTTTCTTTTAATATTTCTTTATCTAATAAATACCTTATTAAATCTGAAAGTTTAACTCCTTTACTTTCAGCCAATTTAATATATTTTTCTTTTTCTTGTTTACTTACTCTAGCTCTAATGACTTCATTTTTT
>CAJFPU010000165.1 GCA_904418825.1 uncultured Romboutsia sp.
TTAGCTTTTAATTCTTCATCATCATGTTCTAATATATCTGATACTTCTGTATAAGTCATTCTAGCTTTAGAATTTATTATTGTTTCTTTTATATCGTATTGTTTTACATTACCTTTTCTGTCTATTTCCATAAATACTGATAATGTAAGCTTATCTTCATGTGGATTTAAACTACAAACACCATTTGAAAGTGTTTTAGGTAACATTGGTATAACTGTATCTACTAAGTAAACAGATGTTGCTCTTTTTAAAGCTTCTTTATCTAATTTACTTTTTTCATGTACATAATGTGTAACGTCAGCAATGTGAACTCCTAATTTAAAGTTTCCATTAGATAATCTTTCTATAGATATAGCGTCATCTAAGTCTTTTGCATCTTCTCCATCTATAGTAAATATATTTAAATCTCTTATATCTAATCTTCTATCTATTTCTTCTTGTGATATTGGTTGTGCTACTTTTTGAGCTTCTTCTAATACTTTTTTAGGGAATTCTTCAGGAAGTCCATGTGCTCTTATTATAGAAAGTATTTCAACTTCTTTTTCACCTTTTGGTCCTAATACTTCTATTATTTTACCTTCTGGCTTTCTTCCAGCTTGTGGCCATACAGTTATTTGAACAACTACTTTATCTCCATCTTTTGCTCCACTGAAGTATTTTTTAGGTATATATATATCTTGATTGAATTTCTTTTCATCAGCTATTACAAATCCAAAAGTTTTATTTGATTGGAATTCACCAACTACTTTAGTTATTTCTCTTTCAACTACTTTTATTATAGCACCTTCTGCTCTTCTTTCATCAGTTGCAGGTTTTGTTATTTCAGCTACAACTCTATCATTGTGCATAGCTCCATTAGTATCTGATGCTGGTATAAATAAGTCTTGTGTGTATTCTTCGTCTGACTCAACAAATCCGAAACCTTTTCTATGAGCTACGAATTTACCTACAAAATACCCCATTGATTTAGGAGAAGCTATTTTGCCTTTTTTAGTTTTACCTATATATCCGTCTTCTTCTAATTCGTCTAAGAAATTATAAAACATCGGCATCTCTGTTGGGTGTATGTCAAATATTAAAGCTAATTCTTCCCTTTTTAAAGGTGTATATGCCGGGTCGTTTATTAAACCTAATAAGCGTTCTTTAAGTCCTGGTAACATTAATGTACCTCCATTATTCTGTATTTTATATATAAAGCCTATTATATTTTCTCTTAATAATATAAATTTATATAATTGATAAAATATAATAAGATAGATTTCAATTTCCATTATTATTTTATTATTACCATTTAACTATTATACACTATTGTAATAGATTGGTAAAACTAGATTACTTTTCTATAATTTGAATGTATTTATTGATAATGATATAATTTTAATATAATGTTTTAAATTATTTTATTTTGATTGTAATCATTTCAAATAAATTTATACATTTTAGGGGGTATTATGTCTAATCATTTTAGTTTAGAACTTACTAATAGAGATTTTAAAGATTTATTTTTATGTACTTGTGGAATTCATGAGTGTCCGCCTGGACATTCTTATGGTCCTGCTATAAGACCATATTATTTAATACACTATATTATTGATGGGTGTGGTACATATTATGTTAACGATCAAAAATATAAATTAAGTAAAAATCAAGGATTTTTGATTAATCCTAATAAACTAACTTTTTATCAAGCAGACAAGGATAATCCTTGGAAATACTTATATATTAGTTTCGATGGAGAAAAAGTTGATACTTACATGAATAGTATCGGTCTTTATGGTGATAACTTGACATTTACATATGATAAAGATGATAACTTAAAAAATCATCTAATAGATATGCTAAACCATAGTACTTTGAGTACTTCAAATGAACTAAAGTTACAAGGTTTATTGTATTTATTTTTTTCAGATCTTGCTAGTATATCAACTAAGCCATATAAGGAAAAAAATTCTTTTGAAAATACTTATATAACTAAAGCTATAGAATTTATTGAAAAAAATTATGATAATGCTTATATAAAAGTTAGTGATATTTCTAATTATTTGTGTCTAAATAGAACCTATCTTACTTCACTATTTAATAAACATTTGAATACATCACCACAAAAATTCTTAATGGAATTTAGAATACGAAAATCAGAAGAATTGTTGCATCAAACAGATTTACCAGTTGGAGATATTGCTAGATCTTGTGGTTATAGTGATCCATTAGCATTTTCAAAATCATTTAAGAAATTTAAAGGAATAAGCCCAACATTATATAGAAAAGAAAAACGTAAATTTTCAAATAAACTTACCCAATTACCAGATAA
>CAJFPU010000166.1 GCA_904418825.1 uncultured Romboutsia sp.
TTTTTTCATAAAATAACCTCCAAAATAAAATATTATATTTTAGTATAACATATTTTGGTCAATAATCAAAATATAGAGAGGTGATAAAAATTAATAAATGGAAAATAATCGCATTTATATTTATATTATTATTTAGTATATATAAAATAATAGATAATAAAAATTTAAATATAAAAGATAATATTTACATAGTTAGTCAAAGTGAGAATTTTGAAAAAGAAACTATATCTAATAATATATCTGATGAAAAATATAATTCCGTAAAAGAAGATATAAAAATTGAAAATACAAATAAAAATAAAAAAACTATAACGGTATTTATTAGTGGTGAGGTAAAAAATCCTGGAGTTGTTACTATAGATATTGATAAAAGACTATCAGATGCAATTGATAAATTAGGTGGAATAACAGAAAATGCAGATTTAAATAAAATAAATTTAGCAATAAAACTTGAAGATGAATCTCATTATATAATACCTAAAATAGGTGAAAATTTAGAAAGTAATAATGAGCATTTTGAAAATGATACAGTATATGATTCAAATGATAATAATTTAATAAATATAAATACAGCAAATGTACAAGAATTAGATTCGCTTCCTGGTGTTGGAGAAGCTACTGCTAATAAGATAGTAAAATATAGAGAAGAAAATGGTAAATTTAATTCAATAGAGGAAATAAAAAATGTAAATGGTATAGGTGATAAAAAATATGAAGAATTAAAAGCTTTAATAAGTATAGAATAATAGCGTATAATGATTAGAAATATTTCTAATAAATTATAAAAATATGTTATTATAGATAATATATGAATTAGGGAGAGGAGAGGTCGTAGTGGAAATTTTAAAAAGACTAACAGAAATGACAACATCAGGTGGCTGAGCGGCAAAAATTGGGCCGGAGGTTCTGGCTTCAGTATTATCACAACTTCCTAAAAATGAAAATAACAATAATTTGCTAGTCGGTTTAGATACTGCAGATGATGCAGCCGTTTATAAATTAAATGATGAAATGGCTTTAATTCAAACTTTAGACTTTTTTACTCCAATGATAGATGATCCTTATATATTTGGACAAATAGCAGCTTCTAATTCATTATCAGATGTATATGCCATGGGAGGAAAACCTATAGTTGCAATGAATATAGTATGTTTTCCATCATGTCATGATATGAATATATTAGCAGAAATTTTAAAAGGTGGATTTGATAAAGTTAAAGAAAGTGGTGCTCTTTTAGTAGGAGGGCATACTGTAGATGATAAAGAGCCTAAATATGGTCTTTCTGTATCAGGAGTTGTTCATCCAGAAAAAGTATTATCAAATGCTACAGCTAGAGTTGGTGATAAATTAATTTTAACAAAGCCTATAGGAGTAGGTATATTAAATACGGCTATGAAAGAAAACCTTGTTTCTAAAGAAATTTCTGATAAAGTTATAGAAGTTATGGTACATTTAAATAAATATGCAGCTAAAAGTTTTGACTATATAAAAGTGAATTCTGTAACAGATATAACTGGATTTGGTTTACTTGGACATGCTTTAGAAATGGCTAAAGCATCGAATGTTAGTATTGAAATAAATTCTAAAGATGTGCCTATATTAGATGGAGCTATTGATATGGCGAATATGGGAATTATTCCAGCTGGAATGTATAGAAATAAAGAGTATATTTCAAAAGATGTAAATATTATAGATGTGGATACGGCCATAGAAGATATTTTATATGATCCTCAAACTTCAGGAGGACTTTTAATATCAGTAAAAGAAGAATTAGCAGATAAGTTAGTTGAAGATATGAAATTAAATGGATCTATAGAAGCAAAAATAATAGGAAGTGTAAAAAAGAAAGAAGAGAAATATATTACGGTTATATAATAACCGTATTTTTATATACTAAGATAATATATTTTATAAATAAAAAATAAGTTAAATTAAACTTAATATATTAAGTTTAGTTTAACTTATTAAATATATAGGTAAATTATAAAATATAGATGATAAATACAAACAAACATAGAAAGAGTGATTATATTGGATAAGAGAAAGTTATTTTCTAAATTACCTTCAGTAGATGAGGTTTTAGGAGATAGTAAAATAGTAAATATTATATCTGAATACCCGAGAGATTTAGTAATAGAGTGTATTAGAGAAGCCATAGATATTAATAGAAAAAGTATAATAAACTTAAAAGAAAATATACATGATTTTGATATTTCTATTGATGACATAGTAAATGATGCAATATGCAGAGTTCGGTTAAAGTATGAATTATCATTAAAAAAAGTTATAAATGCTAC
>CAJFPU010000167.1 GCA_904418825.1 uncultured Romboutsia sp.
TATTATACAAATTGGAATCATAAGAATCCATGCTATTTTTCTATTCATAATATCCCCCCTCCTACTTTTATAACATTTAATTCACATTATATAACAATTGTTACCTATATTACATTATGTAATTAATTGGCTATTTCTATATAAATCACATAATTATCTAACAGAGCATATTTTAATTAATCAATATAATTTATATCTTCTTTATTATAAGTTTTACACTTATATCTTCTCTTTCCAACACTTATTTTACCATACTCAATTGCTTTAGTTGGGCAATAAGAAATACAGGCCATACAATGAGTGCAATTATTACCCCATTTAGGTAATGCGTCTATAAGCTTAATATTATTAAGAGGACATATATTTGAGCATTTTCCACAAGAAACACATTTATCTTTTGTAACATTAAATTTTTTTGATTTTGCCATAAATCTATAAAATAATGGGTTTACAACAGATGATTTTATTTTATCAGCTATAACTATTTTTTTATGTTGTAAAACGCCGTCTTCTTTGATTACATTAACACATTTTTGTATTATAGGAATTGCCTTTTTAATGATATTCTCAGATTCCTCTTCACTTGAAACTGGATACATAGCAACATAATTATCTGGCATAACAACTTCAGCTACCCCTTTATATTCTAAATCAATTTCATTACAAATATTTATAATTTGAGACTGAGCATTTCCAATATCTCCACCACATGTCATGATAAAATAAGCTGTTTTTGCACCTTTAAAAGTAGATTCTTTGATGAATTTTTCAAAAACATGTGGAAGTTGCCATGAATAAGTCGGTGCTACAAATACCCATGGATGTTTTGATTCAAATTCACCTTTTATTCCACTTTTAATCATTTTTCCTGCATCAATTGATTGGTCATTTAATTGTTCACTAAGCATATCTGCCACATATTTGCTGTTACCTGTTCCTGAAAAATATATAATCATTTCAATTCCTCCATTTTTTTAACACTTCTATCTAGTATAATTTAATTATTTTGTACATACCTTAAACTCATCTTTTATCATTGTCTTACAAATAACTACCCCACGTCGGGAAACACGACCTCGTCTTTAATATTTTTTCGATATGTTAATTTTCTTCTTAATAAATATATCATAAAAATAACCACACCTTAGATTTTTCAATGTATTGAATTCTAATATGTGGTTGCTTATATAATTTACTACAAATTATTCGTAATATATTATGTTTTCGAAGTTAAGATGTAAAATTATTAAAATATTTTTAGTGCTAATTACAATTTTCTTGTCTTAATTTTTTTACTGTTTCCAATTTTAGTCCTATTTTAATTGCTATAGTTTCATCATCTAAAACATCCAACAAGTTTTTTGCATTTTCTATCTTAGTATTAATTATACCTATTTCTATACCTCTTTTTTCTACTTCTGGATCATATAATGTTTTTGTCATTGTATTCATCTCTTCTTCTAATCTATCATCATTAAAATAATTTCTATTTAAATACTCTATTAAATTATTTATTGCTAACAGCATTTTATGAAAATCTTCACCTAAAATTTCATGACTATCAAATAATTCCTTTGATTCTGCTGCTAAGTTCATAGCTAAATTTTTAGCTACATTTGATTATTTATCTTGCTAATTTCAAAAAACATATCTCCACGAATTACATCTAAAGTATCTTCAATAAATTCATTATTAGATACAGTTAAACTAACTTCATCTTCTGCAAAGTCCTCATCAAAAATACCATTTAATAGATTAATTAATACTTTATTAGATGTAGAAAATAAATATTTAAGCACTTCATCTAATTTGATTTTTTCTTTTGTATTTTGCAAGTTTTCACCAACTCTCTACAGTAATTATAACCTAAATTCTTATACTTTAAAATATATTTAAGCTATACTATAATCAACTTCTCTAATATTATTTAACTCGTTGTGCTAGTTAAATTTAATCGTTGAAAATACTAGAGTTTGAGAAGATATATTTTTATAGTTTGAAAACTTTATATAGTAATTTCAATATGTCTAGTAAAATAACTAGCACAACAGATTATTTAATATATTCATATCAAAACATCCATCTCAATTGTTAATATAATAGGCTATGTTAAACTATTTGGTTGTTAAATATAAATAATAAAAATGACTGGCAATATGAACCAGTCATTTTTATTATTAGTTCGTATTATATTAA
>CAJFPU010000168.1 GCA_904418825.1 uncultured Romboutsia sp.
TATCTATATAGCTATTCTTTTTATTTTCAAACCTCACAAGCTCTTGTGAACTTGAAAGTGGATTTCTACCCATTACTGTTCTTTGTTTATCTGGTCTATTTATACTGTAGAACTCACCAGCCTGTAAACAATTTTCATTTCTAGCTGTAATCATATCTCTAGTAGCTATAAAGTTCATATATACTTGAACATCTTGTATTATTAATCTATAAGATGCATCTTTTAAGGTTGTTTTTCCATAAGCAACTTTGTTTATTCTTGCCTTTAGTAGCTTTTGCATTTCCTGCTGTACCGACCAATCTTTTAATAAAGAACTATCGTATTTCACAAGCTCTAACATAAGTGAAAATTTATCTTTAGATTGTTTATCTTCTTTATCATTTTCATCTATTATATCTACTAAATCACACGTTATGAGTAAACTATCTATATCAGTTAAACTAGCATCTAAATGTTCTCTATCATTTTTAGTTAGTTGTAATAACTCTTCATATGATAAGTTTAAAGCCTGTAGGAATTGATAGTTTAATTTTGTTCTATCACTTCTTAACTTCTTTGGATTGTATTTACATACATATAAACATTTAAATATATCATCAACTTGATTAAATACATTATCTAAGTATACAGCATCAAAGTGTTTTACAAGTTTACATTGTGATTGATTTAATATCATATCTACTTCTGAAATTTACATTGTGATTGATTTAATATCATATCTACTTCTGAAATTTTATGATATCTATTATATATATCACGTATCTTTAGTTCACCATTAATCATTTTTAAATGTTCTGTATCTCCAAATTCTTTGTGAACTCTTAATAGCTCTTTTTCTATATCTACTGTAGTAGCAACACCTTTACCACCTATGCCTGCAAATAATCTAAATGTTATCCAAGTTAAATCATAATCTATATTTAAATCTTTAGCTATTCTACCAGCTAAACTTTTAGACATTACACCTTGTCCATCAAATGCACTTAAAGTAGTTTCTATTTCTTTTTCTACTAGTCTTATATCATCTATCATTTCTGCTGTTTCTACACCTTCTAAAACAGAATACATTCCTCTATGTATATACTCTGGTTCTTCTATTATTACTACTTTTGGAATTATATTTGTTTTTTGAGAACCACTAAATATAAATCCTTGATATGCTGTTTCCTTCATTATAGTTACTTTATCTTTTTCTTCTAATAAATATTCTACTCCACCTGTAGCTTGTTCTTTTAGCCATTGTCCAAACGGATAATATTGTTCCTTTATAAATATTGCACTTGATTTCTTTAAATCACTTGCTGTACTCATATAAAAACAATATTTTGAATTATTAATTTCAATTATTCTATCTATAATATCTTTATCATCTTCAAATTCAACTTTTATTATTGCATCTGTAATTAATATCTCTTCTGGATTTACACCTTCATATTTAGCTAATGCTACTGTAAATAAACTATCGTCAAGTTGTATAGTATCTACACCTTTATAAGTATCTCTAAATACATCTTTACCTATTGTTTTATTTTTATTTTCTATTATTACTTCTGATTTTAATCTTAATATTTCCATTTTAAATTCAATCTCCTTTTAACCTGTTTTAATGTATTTATTAATAGCTGTTGTAGCTACATTGTATTTAAAATTTTTATTATCATTTTTTTGATTTAAGTAATTATATACGGAAAAATATTTAAACGTAAAAAAGAGATAACATTTTACGTTATCTCTTCATAATTTAGTATTTTTTATTCGTAATTTAAAACTCTTTTTTCTTGTAGTATATATGTTTTATATTTATCAAATAATTTTAATACTATATATTCAAGTTCATTTAATTCTAATTTTTCAATAGTTGTATTCCCTTCTCTTGAATAAATATTTGTATTAAATTTTTTATTTACTTCACTATAACACCATATATATACCTCTTTTGAAGATATATTATTTTTTTTAGCTAATGTCATTGCAATGTATTTTAAACATCTTCTATATGAATTTAAATTTTCTTCATTAACTATAGTTTTACGTTTTTGATTTTTTCTTGGAGATTTAATAGCTGGTATCTTAGCACTATACAGGTTTATTAATTCATATCCTTTATCTTTATATTCCATTGAGTAATATTTTTCACTAGCTATAAATATAAAAGCACTTCCTTTATATTCTATTGTATTTAATATCTTAAATTCTGTTTTATTGTGTAATAATAAATTAACTTTTCTTTTATCTTCCCAACTTTTTTTTAATGCTAAATGTTCTATAAATCTAATCAAAAAACTTCTAGTTGTTTCACCTATATATGCTATCTTTAATTCATCATTAATAATTCCATATACTCCTGTATTTAATAAAACTTCATTCATTCTCATACTCCCTTATATTTTATTTTTTAGTATCTGGATATTTCACCAACTACTAGCTTTAAAAATTCAATATATCATCATCAATGTCTGGTATACCTTCAAGTTCCTGTTGTTGTACCATATTGGTACTATCATTTATATTTAATATATCCATTGTTGAACCTGTATTGTTACCACCTTTAACCTCATTATTTACTGTTGGTATTTCTTGGTTTACTGTAGGTACTTCTATTTGTACCACTTGGGTATTATTTGATACTGATAATTGACCACTATATATTTGCCTTAGATAGTACAAAATCTGCTGTGGGTTTGTCCTACAATTAATTTCTGCATCCTTTTTTAAAAGTTCTAATAATTCACCTTCTATATTTAATTTTATTAGCATTATTACTTACCTCCATTTTTCCTTATGTCAAGTATTCTAG
>CAJFPU010000169.1 GCA_904418825.1 uncultured Romboutsia sp.
TTTTTCTTTTTCTTTTTCTTTTTCTTTTTGTTTTTCTTTTTCTTTTTCCCCATACCCATACTCAAAGTTATTTTCTACTTGTGGTATGGGTATAGATACCCTATCCATACCCATATTTATTTTTAATTCATTTTTATCTAATGTGTATCCATACTCTTCACATTGTTTGAAAAATAAATTTACCATATCCATACTCTTTATTTTTTTTAATTCTTCATAAACACACTTTTTAACTTTTGGACTTACTATTTTATTGTGCTTTATCCAATTCATTAAAAATACTTCTCTAGTTTCTTCACAATACACAATCTTTTTATAATCTATAAATCTATTTAAAAGCTTGTCCACAGTTTCTCTGTTATAACCTGTTTCAGTTTCTATTATTCTTTTAGGTAATTCATATATCCCACATTGGCTTGTCTTACTATTTGTCATTAAATATATATAAAAATATTTTTCCTCTGGTGTTAAATCAAGTACAAATCCATCTTGCCAATAATCTATGTGTACGTGTCTATAAACTGCCATATTAAATTCCCCCTTAATGTAATTTTTTGTAATTTTATATATATTTATATTTACTTACTTCTCATATTCATTTATAATTAAGCTAATCACAAAATTTATATAAAAAATTAGATTAGTTTTTAGTCTAATTGTTCTAAATTATTCATAATTTATATTTTTAACACTCTAGAAATTGTAGTTTTCGTAAACTTATTTGCAATTTCAGGGTGTTCTTTTTTTAACCTAGTTGTATCTATAGTATTTCTTACTTGCTTTTTCCAAGTAATTTTTCTATCTCCAACATAAGCTATTTCATAATCTTGAATTTGAAGTTTTAAATATTGCTCTATTGCTTTTTTCTCTTTTTCAAAGTCTTTATATAACTTTACAACTTCATCATATCTTTCAAGTATAGATTCAGCTTCAAACAATATTAATTCTTCTTCCTTACTATCTTTATATAATATATCTAAAGTTTTTGAATAATCATTACTTCCATCAGGCATAGGAAGGTTATCTCCTAATATACAATTATTCCAAAACATCTCTTCAAGCTTCATAATTTCATCTATCATTTCCTTATCACGTTCTAACTTATGAATAACTAATTCTTCATTTCCTATAAGCACAGCAACATAACAATGAGTAGCTCCACTAACTGCCATATAATGATTCATCTG
The DNA here is from genome assembly GCA_904418825.1 of uncultured Romboutsia sp. Taxonomy (GTDB): domain Bacteria; phylum Bacillota; class Clostridia; order Peptostreptococcales; family Peptostreptococcaceae; genus Romboutsia. Next base: position 1,188 of record CAJFPU010000169.1, read on the forward strand.
TATTTGATAATGAATTGGTACAGTTTTTTCCCATTCTTTTTTATTAAAGCTATTAGTAACCTTACATTCTAAAAAAGCTTTCTCACCAACAACTGCTCTATCAATATTTGCTATTGCAAATGGATATTTATCATTTCTTAAGATTCCATTTATATTTCTAACCTTTTTTCCTGTTTTAAGCATAAACTCACTTGCTACAAAGCTTTTTAATTTATTACCAAGCTCCATTTTGTAATTATTTTTATCATCTTTATAAACATAATCTTCTTTTAATTCATTAGAGAAATTATTATCACTATTTTGAGCACCAACCTTTTCTTTTGAACCACTATCTTCATTATCATTACTACTTTGAGCAACAGACTTACCTTTTAAGCCAATTTCATCTATCTTCTCTAAATAAACTGCCATTGAACTTCTATATGGATTAAATCCAAGTATACTTGAGGCATCACTTCCACCTATTCCACATTTTCTTTTAATTAACCATTCATTCTTTGGCATATCTTTAGTGTTTTCTATTATATTTGCATCTAAATATTTTCTCATTTGTTTCTCCCCTAAATATATAATTTAAACATTACTGCTTTTAATAGCTAATTCTTCTAGTCTATTTTTTAGCATAACTAAAACTGCTCTACTTTTTAACATTTCTAAATGCTCTTCATTTTTAAAAACTTCTACTATCTTTTTTACCTTCTTACCTTCAACATAAGTTACTCTTTCAACCACAAGCTCTCCCCTCCCATAATAAATATTATGAGATACTAAATTTGTCCTATGTTAAATTACTAAGTAAATCTAGGAAATACATTTGGCCCTTTCCGGTTATAAGAGTAGTAGCTGTAAGTAAATCTCCTTCAACAGTTCTAACTATACTTTCAGAAACTTTAAAAAGTCCTTGGGCAACATAAAGCTGTTTGGGCATATTCTTATC
>CAJFPU010000170.1 GCA_904418825.1 uncultured Romboutsia sp.
AAATGGATAAATGGCTTGATTTTAATGGTTTGAAGTGTTAAATATAGGCTATATAAAGAACTATATATAAAGAACTATATATAAAGAACTATATATAAATTAAAAAAAAGAAGGTGCTAAACCTTCTGTTAAATATTCTTATTATATTTTTCTGCTAATAATTCTAAAGCTGTATCATATAATTTGCTTTTTGGTATTTTAGTTTCATTTGCTATTTCTTCAAAAACATCATAAAGTTTTTTATCAACTGATGAACTAATTCTAATTCTATTTTTCAATTCTCTTTGTCTACTATTAGTTTTTTCCATTTATATAATCCTCCAAATAGTGTTAACTACAATATTCTATAATACTATTATATCATAAACTTAATGTAACTTAAAGAAAATTAGTAAAAGTGTTGCATTAAGTTTAATTAAGTGGTAATATATAAATATAAACTTAATGCAACTTAATTAAATGAAAGGAGTTTAAGAACTAATGAAATTAACTACTAAATACTTCAAATTATCTAATAACATATTCGAGCTAGGATTAAAACCAAATGAATTTGTGGTTTTAGCTTACATAGCAAGATGTTCAAATAATAATTCAAAAGCATTCCCATCTTACAATAAAATAGCTGAAAAATGTAATATAGGCTTATCTACAGCTAAAAGAGTAGTTAGTGAGTTAGTTAAAAATGGACTTCTAATGAAAGAAAATAGATTAACAGAAGATAACAAATCAAATAGTACAAATGCTTATAGCTTAACAGAAAAAGTATTAGGCAAAAGAGATATAGAAAAAGAAGTTGTAGAAGAACCTACAACAGAAGAAATAATAGAAGATGAAAAAGAAACAGAAGATTTAATAAGAAAATACTATGCAGGTGAAGTAACTTTACCAGAGCAAACAGAACAGGAAGAACTAAATGAAAAAATAGAAATATTCCAAGTTCATTTAAATAGAGAAGTAAGTTCTAATCTAAGAAATATAATAAAAGATTTAGATTGGGATGAAATAGTAAATACAGATACACAAATAAATTCAAATAAAAAAGAAAAATATTGCACAGAGAATTATATAATTAATGCAATTTATGCGAATAAAAAAAGAACAAAATTAAAATTAGTAAAATAAAAGGAGATTGAAAATTTATGAATAAGAAAATATATGTAGATTTAGGGAATAGCAATTACAAAATGTTAGTAGGAGATAAGAAAATAGTAGATTGTAGTAACATCCAAGAAGTAACAGTAGGTACATTTGGTGCATTTGATATTGATAATAAACATTACATAATCGGAGCTGGAGCTGTGACACGTAAACAGACCAATAAGATAGTTCCAGAAAAAAGAGCTTTATTAAGCAGGACATTATATAGTGTAGTTGATAATGGAGATAAGATAGATTTAGTAACAGTATTACCTTTAAGTTTATACTTTGATGTAGCAAATAGAGAAAGTTATATAAACCTTCTAAAAGGTAAACACACTATAATAAATAGTGATGGAGCTAAAAAGAGTTTTACTGTAGCTAGTGTGGCTGTATATGCAGAAGGATTTAGTTCATTGATAACTGATATGTCATTATTACAACAGCCAATATATGTTGTAGATATAGGTGGAACAGATTTAGATATATTTTATGTTAACCGTACACCAGATGCGAATAAACTACAAACTACTGAAAAAGGTACTAACATTTTAACAGCTCAATTAGCTAAGGTATTAACTTCAAAACTACTTGAGAGTTATAATAGCTCACAGGTTGAATTATTACTAGAAAGATATGATACACTTCCAGAAGAAATAAAAGCTACTATAGATAGCTTTATGGAAGAATATATTAAGGTTAATATACAAATACCTTTAAAAGATTTAGGATATAGAGATTTATTAGCAACACCAATAATTTTCACAGGTGGAGGTTCAAAGTTAATGGCAAAATATATATCTAAAATACCAAATGCTAAGATATTAGATAACTGTATATTTAGTAATATAGAAGGAGCTAGAATACTTGACATAAGGAAAAATGGAGGTAAGTAATAATGCTAATAAAATTAAATATAGAAGGTGAATTATTAGAACTTTTAAAAAAGGATGCAGA
>CAJFPU010000171.1 GCA_904418825.1 uncultured Romboutsia sp.
TTAAATGAAGGAACTCTTTTAACATCTATGGAAAAAAATAACTTAGGCACAGTTGCAACTAGAGCTGATATAATAGAAAAACTATTTAACTCATTTTTAATAGAGCAAAAAGGAAAAGATATATTAATAACTTCTAAAGGAAAGCAACTATTAGAACTTGTTCCAGCAGAGTTAAAAACTTTAGAACTTACATCAAGCTGGGAAAAGAAATTACAAGATATATCTAAAGGAAAGCTAAATAAAAATATATTTATAAAAGAAATGAAAGATTATTCAAAAGATATAGTTAAAGAAATTAAAAATAGTGATAATAAATTTAGACACGATAACTTAACTAGAAATAAATGTCCTGAGTGTGGAAAGTATATGCTTGAAGTTAAGGGAAAAAGAGGAAAGATGTTAATTTGTGAAGATAGAGAATGTAATACTAGAAAAACAGTATCTCAAATAACAAACTCAAGATGTCCTGTTTGTCATAAGAAGCTAGAACTTCGTGGTGAAGGGGATGCAAAAACATTTATATGTTCATGTGGACATAGAGAGAAATTATCAGCATACAATAAGAGAAAACAAGAAGATAAAAATAAAGCATCTAAAAAAGATATAAATAAGTATTTAAAAAGTCAAAATAAGAATGTAGAAAATTTTAATAATCCATTTGCAGAAGCTTTAGCTAAGTTAAAAAAATAATATTAGAACTTATAACATATATACAAAAGATTTTATATACTTTACTTGTTAATAAGACTTAATTTGTGATATAGTATATTTTACTGCGTGTCAAAATATAGGTAATTTTGTAAAAAAATAAAGAGAGGGAATATACTATGAAGTCTATAAGAATTAAACCAGATGAATTTAAATTAGAAAAGTTTATAGATTATTATATTGATAATGTTGAAGAACTATTATCAGAATATCCTAATTATATATCAAGAGTATGTTTAATAGATAAAGATTATATGGATGTAGTTATTTTTGATGAAGATTATGAAGAACTAGAAAATGCTAGTGATTATAAAGAACTTTTACTAAATGAAGAATATGCACTTCATTTTGCTATAGGAAAGACATATGAAGGTACAGAAAAAATAGAATTTATAGATGGAAAGAAATATGCACTTAATCATTATTTAGATGATATATATGAAGATAATAGTACTATAAAAGATATAGGAGAATTAAGTTTAAATGTTGATAATCTAATTGGATTATTATTTGATTTTGAAGATGAAGAAATTATAATATCTGTTGTAGACTTTGAACATGGTGGAGGGTTATCTAATCCTAGAATAAGAGAAGTTGATGATAGTGGAGATATAGAAAATATATTAAAAGAATTAATAGAAAAATTTAATAAATAATAAATAGGAGATAAGCTTATGTGAAAATAGTTTATCTCCTATTTATTTATTAAATTTAATGAGGAAAATGAAGTGAACCTAAGATTAATATTTGTAATATTAACAATATATAAATACATATTATAAATTAAATAAAAATATCAAATAATAAGTTAAAAGTATAAAAGGAGATATAAATTATGTTCAATGCTATACCTATAGAATGGGTAGGATATGCAGCATCTTTATTTATAGTATTATCACTTACAATGACATCTATAATAAAGTTAAGAATAATAAACTCTATTGGCTGTTTATTATTTATAATATATGGACTAAATTTAAATGCTTACCCTGTTGTTATATCCAATGCACTTATTGTAATGATAAATATATATAATTTATATATGTTATCTAAAGGTAAAAAGCAATAAAATCTAAAAAGCTCTGATGTTTTATCAGAGCTTTTTAGTATTTAAATTTATAAAATATATTAATCGCTATAATATAGAAAATACTATACATATACGATAAATATGTTATAATTTTGCATATATATACAAAAATCGACACAAGAAATAGGAAATATATGAAGATATTGAATAAAAAATATATAATATATGTGTTATTATTAATTAACCTGTTGTGCTAGTTAAAATCCAATTTCCAAATAAAGTAAATTGTTTTATTCAAAAAAATACCCTATAGAGATTAGTATTTGTAAATTT
>CAJFPU010000172.1 GCA_904418825.1 uncultured Romboutsia sp.
GCAAGTAGCCAAACTTTTAATTTAAGTACATCAAAAACGAGCTATATTATAAAGGTTTTAGATTCTAAGCATATAGCACATATTTATTGGGGAAAGAAAATAAAAGCCAAAAATTTAGATTATGTATTAAGAAGTAGAAACTGGGGAAGTTTCTTAACAAATACAGACAATGTAGATAATTTTATGTTAGAGGCTATACCACAAGAATATCCAGGTTATGGTAGTACTGATTTAAGGTCGCCATCAATTGAATTACAATTTGCAGATGGTACAACTGCCACTGACTTTAGATATCATTCACACAATATATATTTAGGAAAAAATAAATTAAATGGATTACCATCAACTTATGTAGAAAATGAAAAAGAAGCTACAACATTAGAGCTAATCTTAGTTGATTCTTTAAAAAATGTAAAGCTTATACTAAGCTATAGTGTTTTTGAAGAATTTGATGCAATAACAAGAAGTGTAAAAATTATAAATGAATCAAGTGATGAAGTTAAAATTACTAGAATATTAAGTGCAAATATTGATTTTAGAGATAGCGATTATGAACTTATACAATTATCTGGAGCATGGGCAAGAGAAAGACATATAGTAAGATCAAAAATAAGAAGTGGAAGTCAAAGTATTGAAAGTAGAAGAGGATCAAGTAGTCATGCACAAAATCCTTTTATGGCTTTAGTTAGAAAAGATACAACAGAACAAAATGGAGATGCATATGGATTTAGCTTAGTATATAGTGGTAACTTCTTAGCTAATGTGGAAGTTGATATGTATGATAATGCAAGAGCTCAAATAGGTATAAATCCATTTGATTTTACATGGATATTAGAAGAAGGAGAAGAATTTACAGCACCAGAAGCAGTGCTTGTATATTCAAATGAAGGCTTAACTGGTATGAGTCATATTTATAATTGTCTATATGGAAAACGTTTATGTAGAGGTGAATATAGAGATAAAATAAGACCTATACTTATAAACAATTGGGAAGCTACATATTTTGACTTTAATGAAATTAAGATAAAAGAAATAGCTAAGGAAGCTAAAAACTTAGGTATAGAACTATTTGTATTAGATGATGGATGGTTTGGAAAACGAGATGATGATAATTCATCTTTAGGTGATTGGTTTGTTAATGAAGATAAGTTAAAAGGTGGATTAAATAAATTAGCAACAGAAATAAATGAAATGGGATTACAATTTGGTTTATGGTTTGAACCTGAAATGGTATCACCAATAAGTGAACTTTATAAAGAACATCCAGATTGGTGCTTACATATTCCAGGAAGAAATAGATCTGAAGCTAGAAGGCAATTAATATTAGATTTTTCAAGAGAAGATGTTTGTAATTACATTATAGAAAAAATAAGTGAGGTATTATCATCAGCTCCAATTTCTTATGTTAAATGGGATATGAATAGAAACATGTCAGAGATAGGTTCTGCTAAATTACCAGCTAATAGACAAAGAGAAGTAGCACATAGATATATGCTAGGTTTATATAAAGTTTTAGAGGAAATAACTACAAGATTTCCACATGTGTTATTTGAAAGTTGTTCAGGTGGAGGGGGAAGATTTGACCCAGGAATGTTATATTATATGCCTCAAACATGGACTAGTGACAACACTGATGCTATAGAAAGATTAAAAATACAATTTGGAACAAGTATGGTTTATCCAAATGCATCTATAGGATGTCATGTATCTGATGTTCCTAATCATCAAGTTGATAGAATTACACCTATAGAAACTAGGGGAGTAGTTGCTATGAGTGGAAATTTTGGTTATGAGTTAGATATAACAAAGCTTCCTGAATGTGAAAAAGAAATTATAAAAGAACAAGTAAAACTATACAAAGAAATAAGAGAGACTATACAATTTGGTAAATATTATAGATTAAGTAGTCCATTTGAAAATAATGATGCAGCTTGGATGTTTATATCTAAAGACTGTGAAGAAATTATAGTTAGCTTTGTAAGAACATTAGCAAAACCGAACCCTAAGTTTGTTTCTTTAAAACTTGTAGGATTAGATGAAAATTCAGACTATGAAATA
>CAJFPU010000173.1:0-1167 GCA_904418825.1 uncultured Romboutsia sp.
CTATTATAATATTATATTTCATAAAATACCTTTTATCAATTTTCATTTCCTAAATTATATAATTAAATTAAGTAAATATAAAAAAAGACACTTAAGATACATTTAATTAATTTGCTAAAATTAATTAAACAAGTATCAAAAATGTCTTTTAATCTTATTAACATAAATCAAATAATAGATATTTTATTTTACTCTTATTTATATCTCTATTTTTTGTCCAACATAAATTTTATTCGGATTAGATATATTATTTTTCCTTACTAAAGTTTGAACTGTCGTATTATATTTCTTTGCTATTTCTGAAAGTGTATCTCCACTTTTTACTGTATAAATTATTTTCTTATTTGCATTTATGATTTCATTTACTTTTGATTGAACTTCATTATAGTTATAACCTTCTGCTTCAAGTTTTTGCTTTCTTTCTTCACCGTTACCATATTCTCCATTTATAACTTTCATTGCAACTTCTTCTATTGGTAATTTATTTTGTTCTGGTGTTTCTGTTGTTGATTCTGATATATCCTTTATTAAATCTCTATACATTGTGTTTAGATCTACATAATCTTCAACACCTGATATTTTTCCTTTATCTGAATATTGTAATATGTCATATTCTCCGTTGTATCTATTTTGATTTACTCCATAATGAGCAATCCAAGTTGTATATCTTCTTTTTATTTCATCTTTATTTAGATAATTGTTATACCAATTTAAATTTGCATAAACTCCAGCCCAATAACCTGCTTTTTCTGTTTCTGTATTAAATGCAATGCATAAATTGGTTAAATTTGTTTTTCCTAAACTCGTTAATGAATTATCTTCCATATCAAGGTAAATTGGTAATTCTAAACTTTTATTCTTTAATAAACCTACAACCCAATCTGCACATTCTTTTATCCTAGCTTCTGTTTTTACATAATTATAAACATATACTCCTATTGGAATATTTAATCTTTTACATTCGTTGTAGTTTCTTTCAAATTTCTCATCTATTTGATTTTCATTATTTCCTATCCAACCAATTCTTAAGATTGCAAAATCAATATTGTCTTTTACAGAATTCCAATTAATATTTCCATCGTGTGATGATACATCAATTCCTATTTTATTCATTTTAATCACCTATTCATTTTTTATTTATTTAGTTTTTTATCACTCCTTTCTTTT
>CAJFPU010000173.1:1187-2801 GCA_904418825.1 uncultured Romboutsia sp.
TGTTATTTTTTGTATAAATTTATATAATAAGAATTGTTAAAATAGAAATTAGGAATTAACTGTATATACATAATAATCTGTTGATTTAAAACTTCACAATATATTAATTCTAAATATATATTTTTATAATCATAATATATAAAATCTATTTATTTTACAGACACATATTTATTATCTTTTATATAAAATCTCCATAAATAATTTTTAGCTTCCTCTGCATAATCTATATTTATTCTTTTAGATTGTACTACTTCAAAGTCATTATCACAAAATACCTTTTCTCCATTTTCATCTATGTAAAAATCACTTATATAAAGATTACTATCTAATATATACTGAGAATTTAAGCTTCTATCTATGTCTAGTGCCATGCAAAGCTTTCCTGGACCATTTGTTATATTTTTCTTTTGATAATTAGTTAATTCATCATAAATTTTTTTATATCTATTAGATGATATTTTATCAAATCCTAATATAGGCTCTACTGCCCTTATTAATACACATTCTGGTATATTTTCAAGATTGGCTGATAAATTAAGGCAATGGTACATCCCGTATATTAAATATACATATATATGTCCACCTTCTAAATATAAGGGTTTTGTTCTATCAGTTTTTTTATCATTATATACATGAGCTGCTTTATCTTTTATTCCCATATATCCTTCAGTTTCAACTATTTTGGTTACAATTTGCATATTATCATATTGTCTTATCAAAAATTTTCCAAGTATATTTTTAGCTACATAAAGTCCATCATTTTGAAAAAAACTCTTATCCAAATTATCACCTCTAATAAATTCTATATTAACTCTTTATTCTAGCTAACCTTTTAAATAATAAAACTTAAATAAATATAGTTTCCTAAGATTATCAATATAAAATAAGATTACTCTATTTTAAAGTTTAATAATTATTATATCCTAAAAATATCTTATAACTTACACATAATTTAATTTTTTTAATATTATACTAATAAGATTTTCATTTAAATCTTAATATTCAATAAAAAAGAGGTGCATATATGAATAAAGAAATAGCTATGATTATTGATATACCTTTTAATACACCAACAAATCCATTTTGGCCAGGATTTGAACACGCATCTGAATATGATAATTCAAGAAAAAATTCTCAAACTAAAAAATGGATTGATTATAGAATAGATATATTTATGAAATATACAGCACTTAGTTTAATTAATCAAACAAATCAAAATTTCAAATGTGTAGTTAGATATACAAAAGAAACAGAAGATTTAATATTAGATGCTCTTTCAAAATATAAAAATATTCCTGATAATATAATATTTACAAGTGACGGAGATAAATATATTGAAGATGCTATAACAGATTATAAATATATTTATCATATTAGAATAGATAGTGACAATATGTTTAGCAAAGACTTTATAGAAAATCTATATCAAATTGAATATTATGAAGGATTAGAATGTATACTTTGCCAAAATGGATATATTTATGATGCTGAAAATAATATTTTAGCAACAATGTTTCATGGATCACCTTCATTCTACGCACTTATATACACTGTAGATGATTTCTTAGTTGGTTTTAAACATAATACAGAACCAGATCACTGGGGAGCTATTAA
>CAJFPU010000174.1 GCA_904418825.1 uncultured Romboutsia sp.
ATATTGTTCATTCTTGCCAGTTGATATATATTTAGAAACTATAAAAACAGAAGAAACAAAAGAAGATGAAGTAGTAGATACAACACCTATAAATGATACGAAACCGTTATGGTTAAAAGCACCAAAAGATTGTACAGATGAAGAATATAAAGAGTTTTATAGAAAAGTATTCAATACTTTTGAAGAGCCATTATTCTGGATACACTTAAATGTAGATTATCCATTTAATTTAAAAGGAATACTATACTTCCCTAAATTAAAAAATGAATTTGAACTTATAGAAGGAAAAGTTAAATTATATAATAACCAAGTATTCGTAGCAGATAATATAAAAGAAGTTATACCAGAATTCTTGCTATTATTAAAAGGTGTAATAGATTGTCCAGACTTACCATTAAATGTTTCTAGAAGTTTCTTACAAAATGATAGAGATGTAAGTAAAATTTCTAAACATATAGTTAAAAAGGTTGCAGATAAATTAAAATCATTATATAAAAATGAATTGCAGATAAATTAAAATCATTATATAAAAATGAAAGAGAAAATTATGAAAAGTTCTGGGATGATATACAAGTATTTATTAAGTTTGGATGCTTAAAAGATGAAAGTTTCTATGATAAAGTAAAAGATAGTATATTATTCAAAACTATAAACTCACAATATATAACTCTTAATGATTACTTAGAAAATTGCAAAGAAAAACATGAAAACAAGGTATTCTATGTAAGTAATGAAGAGCAACAATCACAATATATAAAGTTATTTAAAGATTATGAATTAGATGCAGTTATATTAGATTCTACAATAGATAATCACTTTATATCTATGATAGAATTTAAAAACCAAGGAGTAAGCTTTAATAGAATAGATGCAGATTTATCTGATATATTAAAGGACAATGATAATGAAGATAACAAAGAAATAAAAGCTGATATAGAAAACTTATTTAAAGATATTATAGGAGATAGAATAAATACTTATTCTGTTGAAAGTCTAAAGAGTGAAGATACACCTGCTATTATATTAATTTCAGAGCAATCTAGAAGAATGGCTGAAATGCGTTCTCAATTTGCAGGAATGGACTTTGGTATGAGTTTTGAAGAAGAAAAGACTTTAGTTATAAATGATAATAGTTCTATAGTTAAAAAATTAGTTTTATTAAAAGATGATGAAAGTAAAAAAGAACAAGTATCATTAATTTGTAATCAAATAGTAGATATAGCTTTATTATCTAATAAAGAATTAGATTCTAAACAATTAGATGAATTTATAAAGAGAAATAATCAACTTATGAGTATGGTAATTTCATTATAAAATTTATAGAATTAAATAGTAAGAATAAGATAAAATATGTGTTTATTTTGAAGTAATTTATAGTATAATATAAACATAAAGAAATAAAAAAAGAAATTACAGTCTTGTGGAATAGAGTGTGGTTTCTATATAAATAAAAAATTATTTTTTGATGAACTTAATCTTTACATCAAGTTCAAAACCACTCTTTCTATTGCGACTAGAAGAGTGGTTTTTTATTTTATCATATATGTAATTGGTAATTAAACCAATAGCAATGGTACATATTATACCTAAGATAAATTTTATTGTCAGTTCCATATAGCTTACACCTCCTTCCTACTTACTGTAGGAACTTGGGTTATATAAAACCACCACTCTCAGACTGTAATTTCTATTGTATTATATCATAAGGTAAAAATTTATACTAATAAATTTAAGTTTATATAAATTTTTAATAATAAATGTATTGACCCTAACATTGTGTAATACCTTAATATAAACTCAGGAGGTGGAAATAATGTATAAAATAAATGAAGTATCAAAACTAACTGGTGTAAGTATAAGAATGTTACATCATTACGATAAAATAAGACTCTTAGAACCGAGTAAAAGAACAGATTCAAATTATAGAATGTATAATGATGATGACATAGCAAGACTTTATCAAATATTGCTGTTTAAAGAATTAGAATTTCCCCTTCAAGAAATAAAGCAAATACTAGATGATAAAGACTTTAATAGAGAGGAAGTTTTAAAAGCTCAACGTAATCTTATATTTGAAAAGAAACAAAGACTAGAGAGAATACTAGAATCAATAGATGATACTATTGAAAGTTTAGGAGGCAATGTTATGAGTAAAGATAATTTTAAAGCATTTGGTTATGAGGAAGTAAAAAAACATCAAGAAAAATACAAAGAAGAAACAGAAAAGAGATATGGAAAGAGCGATGCATATAGAGAAAGCCAAGGAAAAACTTCTAAATATTCTAAAAATGATTGGGAGAATATAATGCAAGAAGCGGGTG
>CAJFPU010000175.1 GCA_904418825.1 uncultured Romboutsia sp.
TTACCTGCTCAGACTAATCATTATCTGAATATCTGGCTTGGTTTGTTTAGTTTCAATTCTATAAATTAACCTACTGTTTAATTTTCAAAGTTCTTTTTTTTATTTTGCCCTTTTCTTAAGGACAAGTATAAATATATCATCTTATTTTTAGATAGTCAATACTTTTTTTAATTTTTTTATATTTTTATATTTTCAATTAGTAATTTAACTTTAAAAAGTTGATATATGTATTATGATTATATGAGTAAAAGTATAATAAATTAGATACTATCATTTATAAGTTAATTTACTATCAATAAAATAAGCTATATCTAACTTTATTCGATATAGCTTATTTTACCCCAACTATATATTTTTATACTATTTTGTAGTGAAATAATTTTGAATCCCTGCATATATAGACCAAGCAATTTTTTCTTGATAATTTTCCTCTGTTAATAATTTAGACTCTTTTTCATTAGATAAGAATCCACACTCTATTAATACAGATGGTATCTCATTATCTTTTAATAAATATAAATCATCTCTTGGCTTAATCTCTCTATTATTTGTTTTATCTACTACTCTCTTAAGTTCTTGTTGTATGTATTTAGATAATTTTACAGAGTCTTCTTTTCCCGCAGGATAAAAAGTTTGAGCTCCATAATATTTTGATGCTCCTTGTCCTTCTAAAGCATTCATATGTATGGATACAAACATATCTGCATTAGATTCTTCTATTATTTTTTTTCTATTTTTTAAATTTTCATTATATTTTTGTCTAGTAGTTTTTTTACCATCCTCTTCATACAAACTACTATCATCTTCTCTAGTAAGTATTACATGCGCACCACTAGATTCTAATAACTCTCTAATCTTATGTGTTATAGCTAAATTTATATCTTTTTCTAACACAGTCTTATCATTGCTTAGAGTTCCAGAATCTATCCCACCATGGCCTGCATCTAATATTATTACTTTATTAGTAACAGGCATATACTTCATTACATCCTCAGAGTTTTCTTTTATTTCGTATATAGAGGCTGTGGTCAAAATTAAAGCTATCATTCCAAAAATTATATGTTTTATGTATTTTTTCAAATTATCACCCTATATATCTATATTAAAAAAGACCTCGGAATATTCCAAGGTCTTTTGAAAATACAGTATAAAATTATCTCTTTGAGAATTGTGGAGCTCTTCTTGCTGCCTTTAATCCGTATTTCTTTCTTTCTTTCATTCTAGCATCTCTAGTTAAGAATCCTTCTTTCTTTAAAGCTCCTCTTAACTCTTCATCAGCTTTTAATAAAGCTCTAGATATACCATGTCTTATAGCTCCAGCTTGTCCAGTGAATCCTCCACCTTCAACTTTTACTATAACATCGTATTTGTTTTCATTGTTAGTTAAAACTAATGGTTGTTTAACATCTCTTATTAATGTTTCGTAGTTGAAGTATTCTTCAACTGCTCTTCCATTTACTATTATATTTCCTTCACCTGCAACTAATCTAACTCTAGCAACAGAATGCTTTCTTCTTCCAGTTCCGTAGTATTGAACGTTAGCCATGATAACTCCTCCTTTCACCCGTAATTATTATTTAAAGTTTAGAACTTCTGGATTTTGAGCTGCGTGGTCATGATTTGGTCCAGCAAATACTCTTAATCTAGTCATCATTCTACTTCTTAATTTATTCTTACATAACATACCGCTTACTGCATGAGAAACTACTTCTTCAGGCTTCTTAGCCATCATTTCTCTGTAAGTTATTTCTTTTAATCCACCTACATAACCAGTGTGGTATCTGTACATTTTTTGATCTAATTTCTTTCCTGTTAAAACTACTTTCTCAGCGTTTACAACAACAACGAAGTCCCCTCCGTCAACATGTGGAGTGAAAGTAACTTTGTGCTTCCCTCTTAATACTGTCGCTATTTCAGTTGCTAAACGACCTAATGTTTTTCCTTCAGCATCAACGATGTACCATTTTCTTTGTACATCAGCTGGCTTAGCTATATAACTTTTCATAGTTGTCCCTCCTTAACTTTTTTTCATATAAAAATTTTACCGTTTATGTCAAGTCCGGGGCAAGTGGACTTATTAACACACTCTAATTCATTTTAATACATGCACCCTGGTGTGTCAAGCTAATAATCAACTTTTTTAAGAAATAATCCATGTGCTGGTGCAGTATGACCACACTCACTTCTACTTTTAGATTCCACTATTTCTTTTAAGCACTTATTTATTCTTCCTCGACCTATATCTACCAGTGTGCCTACTATTATCCTTACCATATTATATAAGAAACCATTCCCTTCTACTTCTAATACAATAAGGTCCTCTTGCTTACTTAATCTTATGTCATATATTTCCCTTACTGTATCTTTTACAGATGATCCTGAACTCATAAATCCTTTAAAATCATGTGTTCCTATTAAATACTTAGACTCTTTAACCATCTTATCAAAATCAAGTTCATACTTAACATGATATGATATATCTTTATATATAGGACTTCTATACATACTATTATGTATTAAGTACCTATATGTTTTTCCTTTTGCATTATATCTAGAGTGAAATTCATCATTAACTTCTACACAGTCAATTATAGAAATATCCTTAGGTAACTTAGAGTTTAATGCATTTGGTATTTTATCTACAGGTATAGCATTTTCTAATTTAAAATTAGCAACTTGTCCTAATGCATGAACTCCTGCATCAGTCCTACCAGAACCTGTAAGCTTAACTTCTTCTCTTATTATATCATAAATAGCTTTTTCTATTGTGCCTTGTATTCCTAATGAATCCGGCTGTTTTTGCCATCCACAATAGTTAGAACCATTATATTGTATTGTAATTTTTAAATTTCTCATAATATCCCTCTTTAGATAAATCTAGTAACTATAATTATAACCAAATATATTATCAGTATACAACTTGCAATATAATCACTTTTAGTTATAACAGATTGTTTCATTTTAGTTCTATTATATCCGCCCCTATAACATCTAGCTTCCATAGCCATTGCAAGCTCTTCTGCTCTTCTAAAAGCACTAACAAATAAAGGAACTAACAAAGGAACTAGATTTTTAGCTCTACTTACAATATTTTTACTTTCAAAATCAGCACCTCTTGACATTTGAGCTTTCATTATTTTATCAGTTTCATCTAGTAACGTAGGTATAAACCTTAAAGCTATAGTCATCATCATAGCTAGTTCATGTACTGGTAATCCTATTTTATTAAACGGGTTTAATAATCTCTCTATACCATCTGTAAGATCCATAGGAGATGTTGTTAATGTTAACATAGATGTACCTAAAACTAAAAATATTAATCTCAAAGCCATAAATATAGCCTGGCTAAGACCTTGTTCAGTTATTTTCAAGAAACCAAAAGACCATATTGGGTCCCCAGGAAGGAAAAATACATTTATTACAAACGTAAATATTATAATCCATTTAAGTGGCTTAAGACCATTTAATATATATTTAGTAGGTATATTAGATAGCTTTATTATAGCCATCAAAAATATAAATACTATTGCATATGGCCAAAACTTATTTATTATAAATAAAGATACCATAAAAACAAAAGTAGCTATAAGCTTTATTGTAGAATCTAGTTTATGGATAACAGAATTAGAAGGATAGTGCTGACCTATTGTTATATCATTTAACATTGTTTCCCTCCTTTTACTGCTTTCAGTATTTCTTCTTTAGCTTCTTCTATTGTCAATATATCTTCTCTTATATTGAATCCTTTTTCTCTTAACTTTATAGCAAGTTCTAAAACTTGAGGAACGTCTAAACCAATTTCTTTTAATCTATCAACATTAGAGTTAAACACTTCTCTTGGAGAACCCATAAATTCTATTTTTCCATTATTCATAACTATTATATTTTTAGCTAATTTAGCCATATCATCCATACTATGAGATGATAATATTATAGTCATATTATTATTTTCATGTAAATTGGTTATAAGTTCAAATATTTCATCTCTACCACCTGGATCTAATCCTGCTGTAGGTTCATCTAAAATTAAAACTTCCGGGTTCATAGCTATAACACCTGCTATAGCTACTCTTCTTTTTTGACCACCTGATAATTCAAAAGGAGACTTATCCTTAAATGACTCATAATCAAGCCCAACAGCTTCCATTGATAGTTTTACCCTATTATTTATTTCTTCTTCATCTAGACCTAGATTAGACGGTCCAAATGCTATATCTTTCTCTATAGTTTCTTCAAATAATTGATATTCAGGATATTGGAATACTACTCCAACTCTTTTTCTAATTTCAGTTAAATTCAAATCAGGATCTGTTATTTTAAAATCATTTATATATATATCACCTGATGAAGGCTTAAGTATACCATTTAAATGTTGTATCAGTGTTGATTTACCAGAACCTGTATGACCTATAAGTCCAACAAAATCTCTATCTTTTATTTCAAAACTAATATTATCTAAGGCTTTACTACTAAAAGGCATTCCCTCATTATATATATGAGTTAAATTTTTTACTACAATTGACATAATTCCATCACCATCTCATCTACAGTTAATATATCATTTCTTATTTCTAATCCTTCTTTTTTTAATAGATTAGATAACTCTGTCATACAAGGCACATCCAAACCAATATTTTTTAAAATATCTATTTTACTAAAAACTTCTTTAGGTGTACCTTCTAGTATTTTTTTACCTTTTTCCATAACTATAACTCTATCTGCATCAACTGCTTCTTCCATAAAATGAGTTATATGTAATGTTGTTATATTATCTTCCTTATTTAGCCTTTTTATAGTTTTCATTACTTCTTTTCTACCTGATGGATCTAACATAGCTGTAGCTTCATCAAATATAATACATTTAGGCTTCATAGCAATTATACCCGCTATTGCTACTCTTTGTTTTTGACCTCCTGATAATAAGTGCGGTTGTCGATCTCTTAACTCATACATACCTACACTTTTAAGAGAATCTTCAACTCTTTTTCTAATTTCATTAGGTTCTATGCCTAAATTTTCAGGACCAAAAGCAACATCTTCTTCTACTACAGTTGCAACTATTTGGTTATCTGGATTTTGGAATACCATACCTGCTGTTTGTCTTATATCCCATAATTTATCTTCTTCTCTTGTATCCATTTTATTTATAAGTATATTACCTTCAGTAGGGAATAATATAGCATTTAGGTTCTTAGATAAAGTAGATTTACCAGAACCATTATGACCTATTATAGCTACAAATTCACCTTCTTTTACTTGTAAATTTAGATTATCTATAGCTTTAAGCATATTTTCATCTGTAATATACTCAAATGATACATTATTGACTTCTATTATATTGTTCATCAATTAACTCCTTCTCATAAGTAGTATATCTTTTATTATTTAAAAATGGTTTGCTTAATATTATACCATAGTTTAATATATTTTTTTAATTTAGATATCTATAATTTAATGTATAAATAAATACATATTATAACATTAAAATACAATTTTAATATTTTCTAATAATAAAAATAATAATTATTGCATTTTCTTTTAAAATACAATAATTATTACTACACAAATAAAAACTTATATTAAATAATCTAATTTAACTTTTAAAAATTAATCTAAGTTTAATATTTCTAAAATTCTAATTATATATGTTTTAAACAAGAATCCTCATACATATAAATCATCAAATACATATATTTATAGAAATAACACCCTAAAAATGTAATAACTTTCGTAAAACATATATATCAAAATAATCATCTAATATATATTAGTAAAAGTTTTACCTTTATACTATTTCTAATAACTTCATCTAGTCCTTAAATTTTTTTAATTATCAAAACTAATATCTTGATATAATCATATTATAAGTTTATACAATAGTATTAAAACAATATGGTATTCTTAAGCATAAAAAAAGGATTAAGTTATATAACTTAATCCTTTTTCACACTATACTAATTCTATGAAAGCCATTTCAGCAGCGTCGCCTCTTCTTGGTCCTTTTTTGATTATTCTAGTGTATCCACCGTTTCTCTCTGCATACTTTGGAGCTATATCAGTGAATAATTTGTTTACTACAGTCTCATCCATAACATAAGCTAAAACTTGTCTTCTAGCATGAAGATCTCCTCTTTTACCAAGAGTTATCATCTTTTCTGCCATTCTACGAGTTTCTTTCGCTCTAGTTACAGTTGTTTCTATTCTTCCGTTTCTTAGTAAATCAGTTACTAAGTTTCTTAACATAAGGTTTCTGTGAGATGTCTCACGTCCTAATTTACGGTAAGTAGCCATACTATATCCCTCCTTCTTGCCTATTCTTCGCTTGGTTTAAGACCTAGTCCAAGTTCTTCTAATTTTTGGATTACTTCTTCTAAAGATTTTTTCCCTAGATTTCTAACCTTCATCATATCGTCCTCAGATTTATTAGCTAACTCTTCAACTGTGTTTATTCCCGCTCTCTTTAAACAGTTGTAAGATCTAACAGATAAATCTAATTCTTCTATTGTCATTTCTAGAACTTTTTCTTTTTGGTCTTCTTCTTTTTCTACCATTATCTCAACATTGCTTACATGCTCAGTTAAGTCTATGAATAGATTTAAGTGTTCAACTAGAACTTTAGCTGCTAGAGATATTCCTTCTTGAGGATTTATACTTCCATTAGTCCAAACTTCTAGTATTAATTTATCATAATCTGACTTTTGACCTACTCTAGTATTTTCAACATGGTAGCTTACTTTTTCAACAGGAGTATATATTGAATCTACAGGTAAAACACCTATAGGCATATGCTCTGTTTTATTTTCTTCAGCAGAAACGTAACCTCTACCTTTGTCTACATGTATTTCCATATTAAACTTAGAATTATCATCTAGCGTAGCTATATGTAAATCTTTGCTTAATATTTCAACATCAGGAGGACATATTATGTCTGATCCTTTGATAGTGCATGGTCCTTGAGCTTCTATTTTAAGAGTTCTACTACCTTCACCATCTATAGTAGCTGAAAGTTCTTTTAATGCTAATATAATTTCAGTAACATCTTCTTTAACACCTGGTACAGTAGAGAATTCATGAAGAACTCCATCTATTTTTATAGAATTAACTGCAACACCTGGTAAAGATGACAATAATATTCTTCTTAAAGCATTTCCTATAGTTATTCCATATCCTCTTTCAAGAGGTTCTATGACAAACTTTCCATATCTATAGTCTTCACTAAGTTCTATTATATCTACTTTTGGTTTTTCTATTTCTATCATGGACAAAACCCTCCCTTAAATTTATTAATCCACTGAGGGTAAACAATTTTTCAAAGATAACTTTAAAAGTTATCTTTAAAATATGTTTATTACTTAGAGTAAAGCTCTATTATTAAGTGTTCTGCTATTTCAAGATCTATATCTTCTCTTGTTGGTAAAGCAACAACTTTAGCAGACATTTCTTCTAAGTTAGCTTCTAACCACTTAGGAGCTACTTTTGAAGCATTAGCTTCTACTAAAGCTTTGAATTTAGCAGAAGATTTTGATCTTTCTTTAACTGTTATAACATCACCTGGTTTAACTGTCATAGAAGCTATGTCAGCTTTATGTCCATTTAATAAGAAGTGACCGTGTCCAACTAATTGTCTAGCTTCTTTTCTAGATGAAGCTAATCCCATTCTGTAAACAACATTGTCTAATCTTCTTTCTAATAAACTTAATAAGTTAACCCCTGTCATACCATTCATTTTTTCAGCACGTTCATATAAGTTTCTGAATTGAGTTTCTAAAACTCCGTATATTCTCTTAACTTTTTGCTTTTCTCTTAATTGTAAACCGTAGTTAGAAACTTTCTTTCTTCCTTGTCCATGTTGTCCTGGAGCATAGTTTCTAGTAACTACAGCACATTTGTCAGTATGACATCTTTCACCTTTAAGGAATAATTTCATTCCTTCTCTACGGCATTGTCTGCATGATGCACCTGTGTATCTTGCCATGTCTTTACACCTCCTAATTTACTCGTTATATAATTACACTCTTCTTCTCTTTGGTGGTCTACATCCATTGTGAGGAATTGGAGTTACGTCTTTTATCATTGTTACTTCAAGTCCAGTTGCTTGTAAAGCTCTTATTGCAGCTTCTCTTCCTGATCCTGGTCCTTTTACGAATACTTCAACAGTCTTTAATCCGTGTTCCATTGCAGCTTTAGCAGCAGTTTCTGCAGCCATTTGAGAAGCAAATGGAGTAGCTTTTCTTGATCCTTTAAATCCTAATTGTCCTGAAGATGCTGCTGATATAGCATTTCCGTGAACATCAGTTAAAGTTATTATTGTGTTATTGAAAGTTGATTGTATATGAGCTTGACCACGTTCTATGTTTTTACGTTCTCTTCTTCTTACACGTGTAACTTTCTTTTTTGGTTTAGCCATTATTTTCCCTCCTAACTAATTATTATTTCTTCTTCTTACGAGATACAGTTTTTCTAGGACCTTTTCTAGTTCTAGCGTTAGTCTTAGTTCTTTGTCCTCTTAGTGGAAGACCTTTAGCATGTCTCATACCTCTGTAACATTTTATATCTCTTAATCTCTTTATATTTAAAGCTATCTCTCTTCTTAAGTCACCTTCAACTAAGAAATCATTGTCTATTATCTTTCTTAATTCGTTAACTTGCTCTTCAGATAAGTCTTTTATTCTTACGTTAGGATCTATCTCAGCTTTAGCTAATATTTCGTTAGCAGTTGCTTTCCCTATACCGTATATATAAGTTAAGCCTATTTCCGCTCTTTTTTCTCTAGGTAAATCTACCCCAGCTATTCTTGCCATATTCGCACCTCCTACACTTAATTTTAGTGTTAAAATCTTAATATCATATCAATCTAAATATAGATTTATCTACGATTAAAATCTACCCTTTGTTAATATCACAGTACTATATTATACTATAAATTTCAACAAATTACTAGTAATAATTTCTTATCCTTGCTTTTGCTTATGCTTTGGATTTTCACAGATAACCATTACTTTACCTTTTCTTTTTATAACTTTGCACTTTTCGCACATAGGTTTTACTGATGGTCTTACTTTCATTGTTAATCCCTCCTTAGACTAATATTTAAATAGTCTACTTCTTACGCCAAGTAATTCTTCCTCTTGTAAGGTCATATGGAGAAAGTTCAACATTCACCTTATCACCTTCTAGAATTCTTATGAAGTTCATTCTTAGCTTTCCAGATATATGACATAATATTTCATGTCCGTTCTCTAGTTTTACTTTGAACATAGCGTTAGGTAGAGCTTCTACAACTGTACCTTCTAATTCTATAACATCTTTTTTGGCCATTAACTAACCAAACCTCCATTTCAATAAGTTAAATCATTGACTTAACTTTGATAGCATATTTCCTATTTATCTAGTCACTATAAACTTGATAATATTATAGGTTCATCATTTGTTATTGCTATCGTATGCTCATAATGAGCTGATTTTTTGCCATCTATAGTGACAATAGTCCAACCGTCAGCTAAAGTTTTAACTTGATAACGACCAGCGTTTATCATAGGTTCTATAGCTAAAACCATTCCTTCTTGAAGTCTTGGTCCTTTTCCAGCTGGTCCATAGTTAGGTATTTGAGGGTCTTCGTGAAGATCAACTCCAACTCCATGACCTACTAAATCTCTAACAACTGAGAAACCATGTTTCTCAACGTGTGCTTGTATTGCGTGTGAGATATCAGATAATCTATATCCTAGTTTAGCAAATTTTATGCCTTCATAGAAGCTTTCCTTTGCTACTTCTATTAATTTCCTATCTTCTTCAGATATCACACCTACTCCATGAGTTTTCGCAGAGTCTGAGTGGTATCCTTTATAATAGGCTCCTACATCTAAGCTTACAATGTCACCTTCTTTTAAAATTCTATTTCCTGGAATTCCATGTACTACCTCTTCATTTATAGAAGCACATATAGAAGCTGGAAATCCACCATATCCTTTAAAAGATGGTATAGCATTGTATTTTCTTATATTCTCTTCAGCTATTTTATCTAACTCTAAAGTAGATATTCCCGGAATTATCGCTGACTTTAAAATCTCATGAGTTTCAGCAACTATTTTACCTGCTTCTCTCATGATTTCAATTTCTTTTTGTGATTTAATAATAATCATTATTTTTCACATCCTAGAGCATTAACTATGTCTTCAAATACTTTCTCTATAGATTGTTGACCATTTATATTAGCTATTATACCTTGAGAACTATAATAATCTACTAATGGCTTAGTTTCATCTAAGTATACTTGTATTCTTTTTGATACAGTCTCTTCATTATCATCTGCTCTTTGGTAAAGCTCTCCTTGGCATACATCACATACACCATCTTCTTTAGGAGGATTAAACTCAACATGATACGTGGCACCGCAAGATTTACATATTCTTCTTCCTACAGCTCTTCCAACTAATATTTCTTTATCAACTTCGATATTAACTACCTTATCCAAAGCAATATTAGCTTCTTTTAAGAACGCATCTAAATGTTGCGCTTGAGATACATTTCTTGGGAATCCATCTAACATAAATCCATTTTTACAGTCATCTTGAGTTATTCTATCTGTAACTAAACCTACAGTTAACTCATCTGGAACTAGTAATCCTTGATCCATGTATTCTTTAGCTTTCTTACCAAGATCTGTTCCTTCTTTTATATTCTTTCTGAATATATCTCCTGTTGATATATGAGGTATTTTGTATTTATCTACAATACCAGCTGCTTGTGTACCTTTACCGGCACCAGGAGGTCCAAGTAATATTATTCTCATATTATCATCTCCAATTTATTTTAAGAAACCTTGGTAGGTTCTCATAACTAAATTTGATTCTAACTGTCTCTTAAGCTCTAATGCAACTCCAACAACTATTAGTAACGATGTACCAACTAAAGTTATTTGTATCTTCATGAAGAACATAACAATTGCTGATATCATAACTACAACTGATAAGAATAGAGCTCCAGCTAGAGTTAATCTTGATAATATTCTATTTAAATAATCTATAGTAGGTTTTCCTGGTCTTATACCTGGTATAAATCCACCATTATTTTTCATATTATTTGCTATATCTTCAGTATTAAATGATACTGTAGTGTAGAAATAAGAGAAGAATACTATCAACAGAATTTCAAGTGTTCTATATATCCAAACTCCAGGTGATTGTACTGGACTTAAATATGTTTGAACAAAGTTTTGAGCATCTGCTCCCATGAACATTGCTATAGTTTGAGGGAAAGCTAAAAGTGAACTAGCAAAGATTACTGGAATAACCCCTGATTGGTTTACTTTCATTGGTATATGAGAACTTTGTCCTCCATACATTTTCCTTCCAACAACTCTTTTAGCATATTGTACAGGTATTTTTCTAGTAGCTTCTTGTATATATGTAACTGCTGCTATTGTTATAAGTATTACTACTGCTAACAGAGCTGCTGCCCATATTTTTACATCTCCAGATTTTACTAGACTTACAGTTGATATAATATCTTTTGGTATTCCCGAAATAATACCAATAAATATTATAATCGAGCTTCCATTACCTAATCCTTTTTCAGTAATTTTATCCCCTATCCACATTAGTAGCATACTTGCTGATACTAATGTCAATATAACTGTAACAATAAAGAATGCACTTGTTGATATTAACGCTCCTTTAACAATACCTAATGTAATAGCTATCGCTTGTATAAACGCTAATGCTAGTGCTATATATTTTGTATATTTATTAATCTTTTTCTTACCTTCTTCACCAGACTTTTGAAGTTCTTCTAAACTTTCAAAACCTATAGTTAGAAGTTGTATTATGATAGATGCTGTAATTGCAGGACCTATACCTAAAGCAAATAATGTGAATTGACTAAATGCCCCTCCAGTAAACATATTATATAGGGAAAGAAGACCATTTGAGTCAACCATTCCCTTTATAATACTTGTATCTACTCCAGGAACAGGTATTGTTGCACCTATCCTAAATACTACAATCATCATCAAAGTATATAATATTTTTCTTCTTACATCTTTAAGCTTCCAAGCTTGTCTTAATTGTGACAGCACGTTAACTCACCCCGCCTATAATGGCTAAGAGTTAGCAGATTAGATTAAACTAATTCTGCCTTTCCTCCAGCTTTTTCTATTTTTTCTTGAGCTGAAGCAGTAAACTTAGCAGCTTGAACTGTTATAGCTCTTTCTAAGTTTCCTTCGCCTAAGATCTTAACGCCGTCTTTTTCTATTTTAGCTATAGCACCTGTAGATTTTAATAATTCTGCAGTTACTACAGTTCCGTTTTCAAATCTGTTTAATAATTCAACATTAACTTCTGTGAATACTTTCTTATTTGGGTTAGAGAAACCTCTCTTAGGAAGTCTTCTAGCAAGTGGCATCTGACCACCTTCGAATCCAACTCTAACTCCACCACCTGAACGAGACCATTGTCCTTTTTGTCCACGTCCTGCAGTTTTACCTTGTCCAGTCGCAGTACCTCTACCTAATCTTCTCTTAGCTTTCACTGCACCTTTAGCAGGTTTTAACTCATGTAACTTCATGGATTGCACCTCCTTATCGTACTTCTGTTATTATTACTCAGCTATTTCAGTTACTTCAACTAAATGCTTAACTTTTGTTATCATACCTCTTATTTGGGCATTGTCTTCTTTAACAACTACTTGTTCTCTTTTTCTTAATCCTAACGCTTCAACGTTCTTTCTTTGGTTAGGAGTAGTTCCTATTGTACTTCTAACTAATTTTATTTGTAATTTAGCCATCTTTCACTACCTCCTTACCCTAGAAGTTCTTCAACTTTTTTACCTCTAAGTTTAGCTATTTCTTCAACTGTCTTTAGAGAGTTAAGTCCTTCTATTGTAGCATTTACCATGTTTCTTGGGTTGTTAGATCCTAAAGATTTAGCTCTAACATCTGTTAATCCAGCTAACTCAAGTACGGCTCTAGCAGGTCCACCAGCTATAACTCCTGTACCTTCTTTAGCAGGCATTATTAATATTTTACCAGCACCGAAGTGTCCGTTAACTTCGTGAGGTATTGTTGTACCAACTCTTGGTACGTGTATAAGATTCTTCTTAGCATCTTCTACAGCTTTCTTTATTGCGTCAGGTACTTCCATTGCTTTACCAGTACCTACACCAACGTGTCCGTTTTCATCTCCAACTACTACTAACGCTGCAAATCTGAAGTTTCTACCACCTTTTACAACTTTAGTAACACGTCTAACTTCAACAACTTTTTCTTTTAAATCAAGTTGTCTTGCATCTATCGGCTTACGACGTAACATGTGCATTTCCCTCCTTTGTTTCTTTTATAATTAGAACTTAAGTCCAGCTTCTCTAGCAGCTTCTGCTAAAACTTGAACTCTTCCGTGATATAAGTATCCACCTCTGTCAAATACAACTTCAGTGATTCCTTTTTCTATAGCTCTCTTAGCGATCATTGCTCCGACCATTTTAGCTGCTTCTTTGTTACCACCGTGGTTAACAGCACCTTTTACTTCTGCATCTAAAGAAGATGCAGCTGTAAGAGTAACTCTATTAGCATCATCTATTATTTGAGCGTATATATTGTTAGAACTTCTGAATACACATAATCTTGGTCTTTGAGTAGTTCCAGTTATTTTTCTACGAACTCTCTTGTGTCTTTGAAGTCTGTTAGCATTCTTATCAGCTTTCTTTAACATCAGGCCCACTCCTTTCTAGTGTTTAAGTTTGGTATTATTTCTTACCAGTTTTACCTTCTTTACGTCTTACAACTTCACCAGCGTATCTTATACCTTTACCTTTGTATGGCTCTGGCTTTCTCCAGTCTCTTATCTTAGCAGCGTAGTTTCCTACTAATTGCTTATCGATACCTTTTACTATTAACTCAGTTTGGTTAGGAACTTCAACTGTTAATCCTTCTGGATCTTCCATTTCTACTGGATGAGAGAATCCTAAGTTCATAACTAATTTCTTTCCTTGCTTTTGAGCTCTGTATCCAACACCAACTAATTCTAATTTCTTTTCGAAACCGTTAGTAACACCTATAACCATATTGTCTAATAAAGTTCTAGTTAATCCGTGTAAAGATCTGTGTTGCTTGTTGTTTGTAGGTCTTTCAACAGTTATAGTATTTTCTTCTTGCTTTATGCTTATAGCAGCATCAAATTTCTTAGTTAATGTACCTTTTGGTCCTTTTACTGTAACTAAGTTTCCTTCAGCTATAGTAACTTCAACTCCTGCAGGTACAGTTATTGGCTTAACACCTATTCTTGACATAGTCGCACCTCCTTACATTGTTCGTTTATATTACCAAACGTAGCAGATTACTTCTCCACCAACATTTTCTTTTCTAGCTTGCTTATCAGTTAATATCCCTTTTGAAGTAGATATTATTGATATACCTAATCCGTTTAATACTCTTGGCACGTCATGCTTGTCAGCATAAACTCTCATACCAGGCTTAGATATTCTCTTAAGTCCTGATATAACTCTTTCGCCAGTTTGTCCGTACTTTAATTGTATTCTTATTATTCCTTGCTTTCCATCTTCTATAACATCGTAACCTCTGATGAAACCTTCTTCTAATAAGATTCTAGATAATTCCTTCTTCATATTAGATGCAGGAACATCAACAGTTTCATGCTTAACAACGTTAGCATTTCTTATACGAGTTAGCATATCCGCTATTGGATCTGTCATTGTCATATTGAAACCCTCCTTCCATTTTGGTCAAGCTTCTACCAGCTTGCTTTTCTTACACCAGGTATTTGACCTTTATAAGCTAATTCTCTGAAGCATATACGGCATATACCGAATTTTCTTAAAACCGAATGTGGTCTACCACATATAGTACATCTAGTGTATTCTCTAGTAGCGTACTTTTGCTTTCTTTGTTGCTTTACAACCATCGCTTTTCTAGCCACTGGAATCCCTCCTTCATAATTAACTTAGAAAATGTCCTTTTCTAAGCTTACTTAGAAAACGGCATTCCTAATAATTTTAATAATTCACGTGCTTCTTCGTCAGTCTTTGCAGTCGTAACGAATATTATATCCATTCCTCTTACTTTATCTACCTTATCGTATTCTATTTCAGGGAATATTAATTGCTCTTTAACACCTAAAGCATAGTTTCCTCTACCATCGAATGCGTTAGCGTTAACTCCTCTGAAGTCTCTAACTCTTGGTAAAGATACAGATACTAACTTGTCCATGAAGTAGAACATTTTGTCAGATCTTAATGTAACTTTCGCTCCTATTGGCATTCCTTCTCTTAATTTGAAGTTAGCAACTGATTTTCTAGCTCTAGTTATAACTGGCTTTTGACCAGATATCATTTCCATTTCTTCTACAGCTTTTTCTAATCCTTTTGGATTTTCTCTAGCATCGCCTATACCCATGTTTATAACTATCTTGTCTAACTTAGGTATTTCCATAACGTTTTTGTATCCAAATTTCTCCATTAAAGCAGGAGCAACTTCTTTCATGTATTTTTCTTGTAATCTAGAAGCCATTTAAGGTCCCTCCTTTCAAGCTATATTATATTTCTTTTCCGCTCTTAACTGCTATTCTTACTTTTTTTCCATCCTTCATTTCAAATCTAACTCTTGTTCCTTTTCCTGTCTCAGGATCAAGTGGCATTACGTTAGATATGTGTATTGAAGCTTCTTTGTTTACTATTCCACCTTGTGGGTTTATAGCATTTGGCTTTTGGTGCTTAGTTATTACGTTAACTCCTTCAACTATAACTCTGTTAGTTTTAGGCATTACTTTAACAACTGTACCTTTTTTACCTTTATCTTTACCTGCTATAACTACAACAGTATCACCTTTTTTAACACGCATCATGTCCTATTGCACCTCCTTATTATAGTACTTCTGGAGCAAGAGAAACTATTTTCATAAAGTCATTATCTCTTAACTCTCTAGCAACAGGCCCGAATATACGAGTTCCTACTGGAGTTTTGTCGTCTTTTATTATAACAGCTGCGTTTTCATCGAAAGATATATAACTTCCGTCTTTACGTCTTACGCCTTGCTTTGTTCTAACTATAACAGCTTTAACAACTTTACCTTTTTTTACAACTCCACCAGGTGTTGCACTTTTAACAGTAGCAACTATTACGTCGCCTATGTTACCAAATTTTCTTTTACTTCCGCCTAGTACACGTATACATAGTATTTCTTTTGCACCAGAGTTATCAGCAACTCTTAGACGTGTCTCTTGTTGTATCATATCGTAATCCCTCCTTTTCCAAAAAACTACTTAACTTTCTCAACAACTTCAACTAGTCTGAATCTCTTATCTTTTGATAAAGGTCTAGTTTCCATTATCTTTACTCTGTCTCCGATTCTACATACATTTTGTTCATCGTGAGCCTTGAACTTCTTAGTTCTCTTAACTGGCTTATTATATAATGGGTGACGTACGAAATCTTCAACTGCAACAACTATAGTTTTATCCATTTTGTCACTTACAACACGGCCTATTCTAACTTTTCTTCTTCCTCTTTCCATGTTTAAAAGCCTCCTTTCCAAATTAAGCTCTAGTTTCGTTTAACTTTCTTTCAGCAAGGACAGTCTTAACTCTAGCTATATCCTTTTTAACGAATTTTATTCTAGCTGTATTTTCTAATTGACCAGTAGCTAATTGGAATCTTAAGCTAAATAATTCACTTTTGAAGTCATTTAACTTGTTCATTAGCTCTTCACTTGTTAAACTCTTTAATTCTTTAGCTTGCATCCTATTCACCACCCTTTACTTCTAAATCTTCTCTTTTTACAAACTTACATTTAACTGGAAGTTTATGCATTGCAAGTCTCATAGCTTCTCTAGCTTTCTCTTCAGAAACACCTGCTAATTCGAACATAACTCTTCCTGGCTTAACTACTGCTACCCAGTATTCTGGAGAACCTTTACCAGCACCCATACGAGTTTCAGCTGGTTTTCTTGTTACAGGCTTATGAGGGAATATTTTTATCCAAACTTTCCCGCCTCTTTTTATTGATCTTGTCATAGCGATTCTGGCAGCTTCTATTTGGTTAGAAGTTATCCAAGAAGCTTCCATTGCAACTAATCCGAACTCTCCGTAAGTAACTTTGTTACCTTTTTGAGCCTTCCCAGCCATACTTCCTCTATGAACTCTACGACGTTTTACTCTCTTTGGCATTAACATGAGTATTTCCTCCTTCCTCGAACCTTATTAATATTAGTTTCCTTTGTTTTCAGTTCTTTGAGGTCTTGATCCTTGAGGTCTTTGTCCTTGAGGTCTTTGTCCTCTGTTGTTTCCTCTATTATCATTTCCTCTTCTGTTATCTCTTCTATCGTTTCTTCTGTTATCTCTTCTATCGTTTCTCTTGTTATCTCTTCTATCGTTTCTTCTTTCTTCTCTTGGGTTTACACCATTCTTAGTTGGTAAAACTTCTCCGTTACATATCCAAACTTTTATACCAGTTTTTCCGTAAGTAGTGTTAGCCTCAGCGAAACCATAGTTTATATCAGCTCTTAATGTTTGTAAAGGTACATTTCCTTCGCTGTATCCTTCAGTTCTAGCCATTTCAGCTCCACCTAATCTACCAGAAGCAGATACTTTTATACCTTTAACTCCTGACTTCATAGCTCTTTGTATAGCTTGCTTCATAGCTCTTCTGAATGCAACCCTTCTTTCTATAGCTAATGCTATGTTTTCTGCTACTAATTGAGCATCCTTATCAGGGTTTCTTACTTCAACTATGTTAACTATTACAGTCTTCTTAGTCATTTTTTCTAATTCAGCTTTTAATGCATCTATTCCAGCACCAGCTTTTCCTATAACTACACCTGGCTTAGCAACGTGTAAGTCTAATTTTAATTTGTTAGCTGATCTTTCTATTTCTATCTTAGCAACTCCAGCTGAGTATAATCTTTTCTTTAAGAAATTACGTACATTATGGTCTTCTAATAATAAGTTTCCGAATTCTTTCTTATCAGTTGTAAACCATCTTGAGTCCCAATCTTTTATAACACCGACTCTTAGTCCGTGTGGATTAACCTTTTGACCCATTATTTTCCCTCCTATCTATTGATTATTTTCTTTCTTTAAGAACAACCTCTATGTGAGAAGTTCTCTTTCTTATCATTGTTGCTCTACCCATAGCTCTAGGCATGAATCTCTTCATTGTAGGTCCTTGGTTTGCAACTATTGATGCAACGTATAATTTATCAGCATCCATTTCATGATTGTTTTCAGCGTTCGCTTTAGCAGACTTTACAACCTTAGCTATTATTTCAGCCGCTCCTCTTGGAGTGAACTTTAATATTGCTAATGCTTCATCAACATTTTTCCCTCTAACAAGGTCACAGATTTGTCCTGCTTTTCTTGGTGATACACGTACATATTTAGCAGTAGCTTTTGCTTCCATTTGCTATTCCTCCTTCCTTAGTCAGAAATTTATTATTTTCTCTTATTAGATTTTTCGTCGTCCTTGTGTCCTTTGAAAGTTCTTGTAGGAACGAATTCACCTAATTTATGTCCAACCATGTCTTCTGTTATATATACAGGCACATGTCTTCTTCCATCATGAACAGCTATAGTATGTTCTACCATTTGTGGGAATATAGTTGAAGATCTTGACCAAGTCTTTATAACTTCTTTATTTCCGTTAGCGTTCATTTCTTCTATTTTCTTTAAAAGTCTTGCGTGGACAAAAGGTCCTTTTTTAGTTGATCTTGACATTTAATTTCCTCCTTTCCGGGCAAAAAGTAAATCTATTACTTAGTTCTTCTTGATACTATTAACTTATCAGAAGCTTTGTTTTTCTTTCTAGTTTTGTATCCAAGAGCTGGTTTACCCCATGGAGTAACTGGTGAAGGTCTACCTATTGAAGTTCTACCTTCCCCACCACCGTGTGGATGGTCACAAGGGTTCATTACAGATCCTCTAACAGTAGGTCTTATACCCATATGTCTCTTTCTACCAGCTTTACCTATAACAACGTTACCGTGTTCTATGTTACCAACTTGTCCTATAGTAGCTTTACAATCTATAGAAACGAATCTCATTTCTCCTGATGGTAATCTTAATAAAGCTTTCTTTCCTTCTTTAGCCATTAATTGAGCAGAAACCCCAGCAGATCTTACTAATTGAGCTCCTTTTCCTGGCTTTAATTCTATGTTGTGTATTACTGTACCTACTGGCATATCCTTTAATGCTAAAGCATTTCCTGGCTTTATGTCAGCTGTTGGTCCTGATAATACTGTAGTTCCAACTTCTAATCCAACTGGAGCTAATATATAAGCTTTTTCACCATCTACATAGTGTAATAATGCTATGTTAGCAGTTCTGTTTGGATCGTATTCTATAGTTGCAACTTTTGCAGGTATTCCATCTTTATTTCTCTTGAAATCTATTATTCTGTATTTTCTTCTGTTTCCTCCACCTCTGTGACGAACAGTTATTTTACCTTGTGCATTTCTACCAGAATTTTTCTTTAAAGAAACTAAAAGAGATTTTTCTGGTTGATTACAAGTTATTTCATCAGAAACTAAAACTGTCATTTGTCTTAAGGCAGGAGAAGTTGGTTTAAACTTTTTTATAGCCATCTGTTTTCCCTCCTTCGTTTATTAAGAGTTAATTACATTCCTTGGAAGAATTCTATTTCTTTGCTGTCAGCAGTTAATTTAACTACTGCTTTCTTAAAGCTTGCAGTTCTTCCTTCATGTCTACCCATTCTTTTAACTTTTCCATCGTAGTTTAATGTATTAACTTTTTCTACATTAACTCCGAATATAGCTTCTACAGCTTTCTTTATTTCAGTCTTGTTTGCATCTTTAGCAACAACGAAAGTATATTTCTTGTTAGCCATTTCCATCATACTTTGCTCAGTTACAACTGGCTTTTTTATTATATCATGTGGATTAGTCATTATGCGTACACCTCCTCCACTTTTTTAACAGCGTCTGTTGTTATTATGAATGAATCATACTTTAATATATCGTAAACATTTATAGTGTTAACTGTAGCAGTTGCAACACCTTCTATGTTTTTAGCTGACTTTATTACGTTTTCGTTATTTTCAGCAGTTACTACTAAAGCTTTCTTAGCAGCATTTACGTTCTTTAATATTTGAACGAATTCTTTAGTCTTAGGAGCTTCTATGTTTAAAGCATCTAATACTATCATTTCTCCGTTTTGTACTTTAGAAGTTAAAGCGCTCTTCATAGCTAATCTTCTAACTTTCTTTGGTAATGTGTAGTTGTAGCTTCTTGGCTTTGGTGCGAAAGCAACTCCTCCACCTACCCATTGTACTGCTCTTATAGAACCTTGTCTAGCTCTACCAGTTCCTTTTTGTTTCCAAGGCTTTCTTCCGCCACCTCTAACTTCTGCTCTAGTCTTAGCAGATTGAGTACCTTGTCTCTTGTTTGCTAATTGATTTTTAACAACTTCATATAAAACATGTTCATTAACTTCTACGTTGAATATAGAATCTACTAATTCTATTTCTCCAACATTTTGTCCATTAATATTTAATACATTTAATTTTGGCATTGTGCTTCCTCCTTTCTTAGGTTAGTCATTATTTAGAAGACTTAACAGCTTCCTTTATAGTTACCATTGAACCTTTAGGTCCTGGTATAGCACCTTTAACTAATATAAGGTTCTTATCAGCATCTACTTTAACAACCTCTAAGTTTTGAACAGTAACTTTAACGCTACCCATGTGTCCTGCTAGTTTTTTGTTTTTGAAAACTCTACCTGGGAAAGAACATGCTCCCATTGAACCTGGTCTTCTGTGGTATCTAGAACCGTGAGATTCAGGACCTCTAGATTGTCCATGTCTCTTTATTGGACCTTGGAATCCCTTACCTTTACTTGTTCCAGTAACATCTATTTTTTCTCCTGCAGCGAATAAATCAGCCTTTATTTCTTGTCCAACTGTGAATTCTTCTACAGCGTCTACTCTGAAT
Organism: uncultured Romboutsia sp.; assembly: GCA_904418825.1. Lineage (GTDB taxonomy): Bacteria > Bacillota > Clostridia > Peptostreptococcales > Peptostreptococcaceae > Romboutsia. Next base: position 20,953 of record CAJFPU010000175.1, read on the forward strand.
TCTTTTAAGTGTTTCTTTAAAACATTAGCAGCAGCTAAATGTCCTTTTTGTGGTTTATTTAAAGATTTTTCTTTAGCATCTTCAAAACCTACTTGTATTGCGTTGTATCCATCTTTCTCAACTGTTTTAACTTGAGTTACAACGTTTGGTCCTGCCTCAACAACTGTTACAGGTACTACTATACCTTCTTCAGTGAATATTTGAGTCATACCTAATTTTTTTCCTAATATTCCTTTCATATTAGCACCTCCTATAATCTTACAGCGGATTATAATTCTATAATCATACTAAGAGAATTTCCTTATAGGATAATAATCTTAGGTTGCTATTATAACTTTATTTCTATATCAACACCAGCTGGTAAGTCTAATCTCATTAATGAGTCAACTGTCTTAGGTGTTGGGTTAGCTATGTCTATTAATCTCTTATGAGTTCTTATTTCGAACTGCTCTCTAGAGTCTTTGTACTTGTGTACAGCTCTTAATATAGTTACTATTTGCTTTTCTGTTGGTAGTGGCACAGGTCCTGAAACTTGTGATCCAGCTTTCTTAGCAGTTTCAACTATTTTAGCAGCTGAAAAATCTAATAATTTGTGATCATATGATTTTAATCTTATTCTTATTTTTTCATTTTGAGCCATTTTAATTTCCCTCCTTTATCGCACGTTTAATCTTTAAGTTACGCGCGACTTATGCCGATACACTGTTCCGGGTGTGTTGTGTTTTTAAAAATCGACAATAGGTCGCTACTAACTAAGATTTAGTTTAAATTTCGTATCTCTCAAGCACACTATTATATTTTACATTATTTTTTTTATTTTTTCAAGCTTTTTTTAAAATTTCACAATTTTTATTTCTTATGTAAAACCTACTTTAAACTTGATTTATTTCCTCTAACAAAGCACTCACTTAGTATATAAAATTTATATCATTTTGTCAATGAAATATAACTAGTATATTATTACTATTTATGAATTTTGTTCATCTAAATAAAAAAGAGAGGATTACTCCTCTCTTTTTGTCTATTGATCAATCCAATAAAGAAGATTATTCAACTATAGAAGCAACAACTCCTGATGCTACTGTTCTTCCACCTTCTCTTATT
>CAJFPU010000176.1 GCA_904418825.1 uncultured Romboutsia sp.
TTAATGTAGTTTTACCGTGGTCAACGTGTCCTATTGTTCCTATATTAACGTGTGGTTTATTTCTTTCAAATTTAGCTTTAGCCATTTTGAAATACCTCCCTATATATATTTTAGGTAAGACGAGATACACTCGTCTTACTCATTTTAATTTATATTAATTTTATTAATAATAAACAGTTTATTATCTTCCTTCAGCTATTTTCTTAGCAACTGAAGCTGGAACTTGCTCATAGTGGTCAAATATCATAGTGTAAGTTGCACGACCTTGAGTAGTTGATCTTAACTCAGTAGAGTATCCAAACATTTCTGAAAGTGGAACGAATGCATTTATAACTTGTGCACCAGATCTAGCTTCCATACCTTGTATTAAACCTCTCTTAGAGTTTAATCCACCCATAACATCTCCCATGTATTCTTCAGGAGTAACAACTTCAACTTTGAAGAATGGCTCAAGTAATACTGAGTTACCTTTCTTAAGAGCATCTTTCATTGCCATAGAACCAGCCATTTTGAATGCCATTTCTGATGAATCGACTTCATGGTAAGAACCATCGTATAATTCAACAGCAACGTCAACAACTGGATATCCAGCAACTATACCAGATGCCATTGCACCTTGGATACCTGCATCAGTAGGTCCAACGTATTCTTTTGGTACAGATCCACCAACAGTTTTGTTTTCGAACTTGTAACCAGTTCCTGGATCTTGAGGTATAACTCTTATCTTAACATGTCCATATTGACCTCTACCACCTGATTGCTTAGAGTACTTGTATTCAACATCAACTGGTTGAGTTATAGTTTCTCTGTAAGCAACTTGTGGAGCACCAACGTTAGCTTCAACTTTGAATTCTCTTAATAATCTATCAACGATTATTTCTAAGTGTAATTCACCCATACCTGATATTATAGTTTGTCCTGTTTCTTCATCAGTCTTAACTCTGAAAGTTGGATCCTCTTCAGCTAACTTTTGAAGTGCTATACCCATTTTTTCTTGAGCAGCTTTTGATTTAGGCTCTATAGCAACAGATATAACTGGCTCAGGGAATTCCATAGATTCAAGTATTATTGGATGCGCTGGATCACATAAAGTATCTCCAGTAGTAGTATCTTTTAATCCTACTGCTGCAGCTATATCTCCAGCATATACTTCTGTTATTTCTTCTCTTGTATTAGCATGCATTTGAAGGATACGACCTATTCTTTCTCTCTTACCTTTAGTAGAGTTAAGAACATAAGATCCACCTTGCATTATTCCTGAGTAAACTCTGAAGAATGCTAACTTACCAACGAATGGGTCAGTCATTATTTTGAATGCTAAAGCTGAGAATGGCTCTTCATCAGATGAATGTCTTTCAGACTCTTCACCGTTGTCTAATACACCTTTTATAGCTGGTATATCAGTTGGAGCTGGTAAGTAATCAACAACAGCATCTAGTAATAATTGAACACCTTTGTTTCTGTAAGCAGATCCACAGAATACTGGGTTCATTTCACAAGCTATTGTAGCTTTTCTTATAGCAGCTTTTAATTCTTCTACTGATATTTCTTCACCTTCAAGATATTTCATCATTAACTCTTCGTCAGTTTCAGCTACTGCTTCAACCATTTTTTCTCTCCACTCTTGAGCTAATTCTTTCATATCTTCTGGTATTTCAGTTATTTCTATATCTTTTCCTAAGTCATCCTTATAGATATGAGCTTTCATTTCTAATAAGTCAACTTCTCCTTCTAACCAATCTTCTTTTCCTATTGGTAATTGAAGAGGAACAGCATTTGCACTTAATCTTTCTTTCATCATGTTAACAACGTTGAAGAAGTCTGCACCCATGATGTCCATTTTGTTTACGAATGCTATTCTAGGTACACCGTAGTTATCTGCTTGTCTCCATACGTTCTCAGATTGAGGTTCAACCCCACCTTTAGCACAGAATACAGCAACTGAACCGTCAAGAACTCTTAAAGATCTTTCAACCTCAACTGTGAAGTCGACGTGTCCTGGTGTATCTATTATGTTTATTCTATGGTCTTTCCATGCAGCAGTAGTAGCGGCAGAAGTTATTGTTATACCTCTTTCCTTCTCTTGCTCCATCCAGTCCATTTGAGAAGCTCCTTCGTGAGTTTCTCCTATTTTATGTGTTTGCCCTGTATAGAAAAGGATTCTTTCTGTAGTAGTAGTTTTCCCTGCATCTATATGAGCCATGATTCCTATATTTCTAGTTCTTTCTAAAGGAAACTTTCTAGCCATGGTTCTCCTCCTTTTGATATCCCTTAAAGGTATCAATTATATCCTATTTTATTAGAATCTGTAGTGAGCAAATGCTTTATTAGCTTCTGCCATCTTATGAGTATCTTCTTTCTTCTTAACTGAAGCTCCTGTGTTGTTAGCAGCGTCCATTATTTCTTTCGCTAACTTTTCAACCATTCCTTTTTCTCCACGAGCTCTAGTGTAGTTTACTAACCATCTTAAGCCTAAAGTTTGTCTTCTTTCAGGTCTAACTTCAACTGGTACTTGGTAGTTAGCTCCACCAACTCTTCTTGCTTTAACTTCTAAAACAGGCATTATGTTATCCATTGCTCTATTGAATACTTCTAAAGCATCTTCTCCTGTTTTTTCAGCTACCATAGCGAAAGCATCATAAACTATAGTTTGAGCTTTCCCTTTTTTACCGTCTATCATTAAATTGTTTATTAACTTAGTAACAACTTTACTTCCATATATTGGATCAGCTAATACTTCTCTCTTTGGAACATTACCTTTTCTTGGCATTTTGCTTCCCTCCTTAATTATTTAATCTTAAATCATAGGTACTCGACATAAATAATGCCGTGATGCCATAAATACATATATATTTAAAGCACCGCACATATAATTAATTGTTAGTTTTTATTATTTCTTTGCAGCTTTAGGTCTCTTAGCACCGTACTTAGATCTAGCTTGCATTCTCTTATCAACACCTGCAGTATCTAAAGTACCTCTTAATATGTGGTATCTAACCCCTGGAAGGTCTTTAACTCTTCCTCCTCTTATAAGAACAACACTGTGCTCTTGTAAGTTGTGTCCTTCTCCTGGTATATAAGCAGAAACTTCTATTCCGTTTGTTAATCTAACTCTTGCAACTTTTCTTAAAGCTGAGTTAGGCTTCTTAGGAGTAACTGTTTTTACTGAAGTACAAACTCCTCTTTTTTGTGGAGCACTTGCATCAGTAGTTTTCTTGTGTAAAGAGTTGAATCCCTTTTGTAATGCTGGAGCAGTAGATTTCTTTTCTATTGCTTGTCTGTTTTTACGAACTAATTGGTTAATTGTTGGCATCATCTGCACCTCCTTCCAAAATTTTCGATCTTTAAATGACCGCCAACTACATCAGTACATGTACTGATATGTTTGTAACAAAATGTTACTTTACAATTAAATGTCTATTACACACATAATATGTGGTTTTAGCTCTTTGCAGTTTGGTGCTGCTAGTTCATTTATTAAAAGTTTAATCAAAGATCTCTAAGAACTTATATAAGTTTTTAGAAGACCTTCGATTACACACTTTTACATTTTATCACTCAGACCTAGATAATGTCAAGATTTCTTTATCTCTTATTATATTAGTCTTGGATTTTTTCAACAGCTATGTTTTTATATCTCTTCATACCTGTTCCTGCTGGTATTAACTTACCTATTATAACATTTTCTTTAAGACCTATTAAATGATCTTCTTTTCCTTTTATAGCAGCTTCTGTTAATACTCTAGTTGTTTCTTGGAATGAAGCAGCTGATAAGAATGATTCTGTAGCAAGAGATGCCTTAGTTATACCAAGTAAAACTCTCTTAGCAACAGCAGGTTTTAATCCTTGAGCTATAGCCTCTTCATTACACTTATCAAATGTTAATACATCTTCATATCCACCTGGGATTAATTCTGTATCTCCTGGATCTTCAACTTTAACTTTCGAAAGCATTTGTCTTACTATAACTTCTATATGCTTATCGTTAACGTCAACCCCTTGCATTCTATAAACTCTTTGAACTTCTTTAACGATATAGTCTTGAACTCCACCTATACCTTTAACTCTTACTATGTCATGTGGGTTTATAGAACCTTGAGTTAATGGATCTCCAGCTTCAACCATTTGTCCATGCTTAACTCTTATTCTAGATCCATAAGGTATTGCATAAACTTCTGTTTCTCCATTTTCAGGAACTATACTTATTTCTTTTCTCTTACCAGTTTCGTCTATTTCAACTCTACCAGTTATTTCTGTTATGACAGCTAAACCTTTAGGCTTTCTTGCTTCAAATAATTCTTCAACCCTTGGAAGACCTTGAGTTATATCTCCTCCGGCAACCCCACCTGTATGGAATGTACGCATTGTAAGCTGAGTACCTGGTTCACCGATTGATTGAGCAGCTATTATACCAACAGCTTCTCCTATATTAACTTCTTTACCTGTAGCAAGGTTTCTACCATAACACTTAGAACAAACTCCATGGTTTGTCTTACAGTTAAGAACTGTTCTTATTTGTACAGTTTCTATTCCTGCATCTATTATTTTTTCAGCATCATCTTCTTTTATCATAGAATCTGCTTCTACTATAACTTCACCTGTAGTTGGATTTACTATTGGATCTATAGTATATCTTCCCACTATTCTGTCATATAATACTTCTATTACTTCGTTTCCATCTTTTATAGCAAATGTTTCTGTAGTTTCTGTTGTACCACAGTCAACTTCTCTTACTATAACATCTTGACTGACATCAACAAGTCTTCTTGTTAAGTATCCTGAGTCAGCTGTACGAAGTGCTGTATCGGCAAGACCTTTTCTAGCCCCGTGTGAAGATGTAAAGTATTCCATTACTGATAATCCTTCACGGAAGTTAGATTTAACTGGAACCTCAACTGTTTTACCAGATGCATTGGCCATCAGACCACGCATACCAGCTAACTGTCTTATCTGGTTCTTAGAACCTCTGGCTCCTGAGTGTGCCATTATATATATATTATTAAGTCTGTCTAATCCTGCCATCAGAGCATCTGTAACTTTTTCAGTTGTTTCTGTCCAAGTTTCTATAACTCTTTCATATCTTTCTTCATCAGATATTAGACCTCTTCTGTATGCTTTTTCATATTTATCTACTTTTTCTTCTGCTGCTGTTATATAACCTTTTTTAGCTTCTGGTATTTTCATATCAGCAACTGCAACTGTTATACCACCTCTAGTTGAGAATTTAAATCCTAGAGATTTTATATGGTCAAGTAATACAGCTGTTTCTGTATTTCCGTGTTTTCTAAAGCACTTATCTATTATTTTACCTAAAGCTTTTTTGTCAACTAAGAAGTCTATTTCTAATCCAAATGGATCTACACTTCTGTCTACAAATCCTAAGTCTTGAGGTATATTTTCATTGAATATAAATCTACCTACTGTACTTTCAACTATAGAGCTTCTTCCATCTTCAAGAACTACTCTCATTTTTACTAAAGAGTGTAATTGAACAGTTTGGTTTTGATAAGCAAGTAACATTTCGTTAAAGTCTTTGAATACTGTTCCTGTTCCTTTTTCTCCACCTTGAGCTTCTATAGTTAAGTAGTAACATCCTAAAACCATATCCTGAGAAGGCGTAGTTATCGGAGTACCATCTTTAGGTGCAAGTATATTGTTTACAGATAACATTAAGAATCTAGCTTCTGCTTGTGCTTCTACTGATAAAGGTACGTGTACCGCCATTTGGTCACCATCGAAGTCGGCATTGTATGCTGTACATACAAGTGGATGTAGCTTTATAGCTTTTCCTTCAACTAAAACTGGTTCAAATGCTTGTATACCTAATCTGTGAAGAGTAGGGGCACGGTTAAGAAGAACTGGATGACTCTTTATAACATCTTCTAAAACATCCCATACTTCTGGTTTAACTTTTTCTACTATAGATTTAGCACTCTTTATATTGTGTGCAAATCCTTCTTTAACTAATTTATCCATAACAAACGGCTTGAATAATTCAAGAGCCATTTTCTTAGGAAGACCACATTGATAGAATTTAAGTTCTGGTCCAACAACTATAACCGAACGTCCAGAGTAGTCAACACGCTTACCAAGTAAGTTTTGACGGAAACGTCCTTGCTTACCTTTTAACATATCTGATAAAGACTTAAGTGGTCTGTTACCAGGTCCTGTTACAGGTCTACCTCTTCTACCATTGTCTATTAAAGCATCAACTGCTTCTTGAAGCATTCTCTTTTCATTTCTTACTATGATATCAGGAGCTCCAAGTTCTAGTAATCTCTTTAATCTGTTATTTCTATTTATAACTCTTCTATATAAATCATTTAAGTCAGAAGTTGCAAATCTTCCTCCATCTAATTGAACCATTGGTCTTAAATCTGGAGGTATTACTGGTATAGCATCTAATATCATCCACTCTGGTTTATTTCCAGACTTTTTGAATGCTTCTACCACTTCTAATCTTCTTATTGTTCTAACTCTCTTTTGACCTGTACTATCTTTTAAGTCAGCTCTTAATTCTTTGCTTTCTTTTTCTAGGTCTATATTTTGTAGTAATTGCTTAACAGCTTCAGCTCCCATACCTACAGTGAAAGTATTATATCCATACTTTTCAACAGCAGTTCTGTATTCTTTTTCTGTTAAAAGTTGCTTTTCATTTAACCCAGTTTCCCCCGGATCAACTACAACATATGAAGCAAAGTATAATATCTTTTCTAAAGATCTTGGAGACATATCAAGTAAAAGACCCATTCTACTTGGTATACCTTTGAAGTACCAGATATGAGACATAGGAGCTGCTAGCTCTATATGTCCCATTCTTTCTCTTCTTACTTTAGATTTTGTAACTTCTACTCCACATCTATCACAAACTACACCTTTATATCTTACTCTTCTGTATTTACCACAGTGACATTCCCAGTCTTTTTGAGGTCCAAATATTCTTTCACAGAATAGACCATCTTTTTCTGGTTTTAATGTACGGTAGTTTATTGTTTCAGGTTTTTTTACTTCTCCTCTAGACCACTGTCTTATTTTTTCTGGAGAAGCTAGTGCTATTTTTATCGACTCAAAATTGTTTAATTCAAACAAGGAGTTCTCTCCCTTCTATTTGATATTTGCGTTAATTAAATTTATACATTAAAGTCTTCATCTTCATAGTTTAATTCTTCGAAGTCTGCATCATCTTCAAAATCTAAACTATCTATATCTTCATCGTCATTTTCAATGAATTCATCATCTATTTCTTCTATTATATGATTTTGTTCTACTTCATCTATGTTGTCTATAACATCTAATTCGAACTCTCCAGCTACATCGTCTGCATCTAAAGATTCTCTTACTTCTATTTCTTGATCTTCTTCTGTTAATACTTTTACGTCTAAGCATAAACTTTGAAGTTCTTTTATAAGAACTTTAAATGATTCTGGTATTCCTGGTTCAGGTATATTTTCACCTTTAACTATAGCTTCGTACGCTCTAACACGTCCTACAACATCATCCGACTTAACAGTAAGTATTTCTTGAAGTATGTGAGCAGCTCCATATGCTTCTAGAGCCCAAACCTCCATCTCTCCGAATCTTTGTCCACCAAATTGTGCTTTACCACCTAATGGTTGTTGAGTAACTAAAGAGTATGGTCCTGTACTTCTTGCATGTAACTTATCATCAACAAGGTGATGTAGTTTTAACATGTACATGTATCCAACTGTTATTCTATTGTCGAAAGTTTCACCTGTTCTACCATCATATAAAGTTAACTTACCATCTTCTGGATATCCAGCTTCTACTAATGCTTTTCTTATGTCTGATTCTTTAGCACCATCAAATACAGATGTAGCTACATACCATCCTAAAGCTTTAGCAGCAAGTCCTAAGTGAACTTCTAGTACCTGACCGATGTTCATACGAGATGGTATACCTTGTGGGTTAAGAACTATATCAAGTGGAGTTCCGTCTTCTGTAAATGGCATGTCTTCTTGAGGTAATATTCTTGAGATAACCCCTTTATTACCGTGACGTCCAGCCATTTTATCTCCAACTTTTATCTTTCTCTTTTGAGCTATATAACATCTAACAAGTTCATTAACTCCTGGAGATAAATCATCTCCATTTTCTCTAGTGAATACTTTTACGTCTACTATTATACCGCCTTCACCATGAGGTACTTTAAGCGAAGTATCTCTAACTTCTCTAGCTTTTTCTCCGAATATAGCACGAAGTAATCTTTCTTCAGCAGTAAGTTCAGTTTCTCCTTTAGGAGTTACTTTACCAACTAATATATCTCCTGAATCTACTTCTGCACCTATTCTTATTATACCTCTATCGTCTAAGTTCTTTATAGCACTTTCTCCAACATTAGGTATATCTCTAGTTATTTCCTCTGGTCCTAACTTAGTATCTCTTGCTTCACATTCATACTCTTCTATATGAATTGTAGATAATCTATCTTCTTTAACTAATTTTTCATTTATTAAGATAGCATCCTCATAGTTGTAACCTTCCCAAGTCATGAACGCTACAAACATGTTTCTACCTAATGCTATTTCTCCAAGGTCAGTAGCAGGTCCGTCTGCTATAACGTCACCTTTTTCTACTTGGTCACCTTTGTTTATTATTGGAGCTTGATTTATACAAGTACCTGCATTTGAACGTTTAAACTTAAGTAATTTGTATCTATCTTTTACTCCGTCTTCTCTTTTTATTATTATTTCATCAGCTGTTACTCTTTCTGCTATACCAGAATTCTTAGCAACAACAACTGCACCTGAGTCTTTAGCCGCTCTATATTCAACTCCTGTACCTATAACTGGTGCTTCTCTTCTAACTAGAGGCACTGCTTGACGTTGCATGTTCGCTCCCATTAGGGCACGGTTGGCATCGTCATTCTCTAAGAATGGTATCATAGCAGTTGCTATAGAAACAACTTGCTTTGGAGATATATCCATGTAATCAACTCTATGAGTTGGAACTAGCTCAACAGCACCATTTTTAGTTCTACATACTACTCTCTTGTTTACGAAAGTACCATCTTCTTCTAATGGTTCACTAGCCTGAGCTCTTATGAATAAATCTTCTTCATCAGCAGTTAAGTAATGTATCTCATTTGTAACTTTTCCAGTTTCCTTATCTACTTTTCTATAAGGAGATTCTATAAACCCAAATTCATTTATTTTAGCATAAGTTGATAATGAGTTTATAAGACCGATGTTTGGTCCTTCTGGAGTTTCTATAGGACACATTCTTCCATAGTGAGAATGATGAACGTCACGCACTTCGAATCCAGCTCTTTCTCTTGAAAGACCTCCTGGTCCTAATGCAGATAATCTTCTCTTATGTGTTAACTCAGATAATGGGTTGTTTTGATCCATGAACTGAGATAACTGTGAACTACCAAAGAACTCTTTTATTGCAGCAGAAACTGGTCTTATGTTAACTAACGCTTGAGGCGTTATAGCTTCCATATCTTGAACAGTCATTCTTTCTTTTATAACTCTTTCCATTCTAGAAAGACCTATTCTAACTTGGTTCTGTAATAATTCACCAACAGATCTTATTCTTCTGTTTCCTAAGTGATCTATGTCATCTATATTTCCAATATCATGGAATAAGTTAAATTCATAATTTATAGAAGCTATTATATCATCTAATAATATATGTTTTGGTATAAGTTCTTTCATTCTGAACTTAATAGCTTCTTTTATTTCTTCTTCATCACTATAAGCATCTAAAATTTCTTTTAAAGTTGGATAGTGAACTTTTTCTTTTATATCTAATCCGTCTATATCAAAATCAACATGTGATTTTATATCAACAAAGTTATTACCTATAACTTTAACAATTTTTTCATCTTCTACTAATAAGTTAACTACATTTATACCTGCATTTTGTATATCTTTAGCAACTTCGTAGCTTATTTTTTCACCAGCTTTAACAAATACTTCACCTGTTTCAGTATTTACTACGTCTTCAGCTGATATTTTATTCATTATTCTGTAGCATAAAGCAAGTTTCTTATTAAACTTATATCTACCTACTTTTGCTAAGTCATATCTCTTTGGATCAAAGAATAATGCATTTAATAATGAAGATGCACTTTCTACTGTTGGAGGTTCACCCGGTCTTAATTTCTTGTATATTTCTATTAGACCCTCTTCAACTGTTTTAGTGTTATCCTTTTCTAAAGTTGCAGCTAATCTTTCATCTTCACCTAAAAGTTCAATTATTTCAGCATCTGTACCTATACCTAAAGCTCTTAATAAAACTGTAACTGGTTGTTTTCTAGTTCTATCAACTCTGACAGATATTACATCATTTGAATCTGTTTCATATTCTAACCATGCACCTCTGTTTGGTATAACTGTAGATGATATTAATTTCTTTCCTGTTTTATCTCTTTCTAAAGCATAGTATACTCCAGGAGATCTAACTAATTGACTTACTATAACCCTCTCTGCACCGTTGATAACAAAAGTACCTTTTTCAGTCATTAATGGGAAATCTCCCATAAATACTTCTTGTTCTTTTATTTCTCCAGTTTCCTTGTTTATAAGTCTTACTTTTACTTTTAGAGGTGCACAATATGTAGCATCTCTATCTTTACATTCTTCTATATCATATTTAGGTTTATCATCTAAAGAGTAATCTACGAATTCTAATATAAGATTACCTGTATAGTCTTCTATCGGAGAAATATCCTCAAATACTTCTTTAAGACCTTCTTCAATAAACCACTTATAAGAATCTACTTGTAGTTCTATAAGATTTGGCACGTCAGCTATTTCCTTTATCTTAGAAAAGCTCATTCTAGTCCTTTTACCTATCGTGACAGGATGTGGCATTCACTCTTCACCTCTCAATAATTAAAAATAAAACCATAGTTCATTGTAACGCATCTCATAATTTTATCATAACAACCAACTTTTTTCAATATGTAACTTGTACGCAAATAAGTATAATTAATACTTTTTCATAAAATATGCATTATTTATTATGCTCATAATTTTAATGTAAAATTCTATTTTTATACATATTTTTTTAATTTTTATAAAAAATAAAAAAGATGTCCGTAAGGACATCTTTTTGAAAGAAAACTACTTAACTTCTACGCTAGCTCCAGCAGCTTCTAATTTTTCTTTTATTTGGTCAGCTTCTTCTTTAGAAACACCTTCTTTTAATGTCTTAGGAGCGTTATCAACTACTTCTTTAGCTTCTTTTAATCCTAATCCTGTTACTTCTCTAACAGCTTTTATAACTCCAACTTTTGAAGCACCAGCGTTTGCTAATACTACGTCGAATTCAGTTTTTTCTTCAGCAGCTCCACCAGCAACTGCACCAGCCATCATAACTGGAGCTGAAGCAGATACTCCGAATTTTTCTTCAGCAGCTTTAACTAATTCATTTAATTCTAAAACTTTCATGTTTTCTATAGCTTCTAATATTTGTTCTATTGTCATTTTTAGCACCTCCGAATTTTTTTCAATAATTTTATTTTTAAGTTATTATATTACAATATCTAACTTTTCTAAATTGACAATTAAGCTTCTTGTCCTTCTTGTTTCTTTATTAAAGCATCTATTAAGTATGCGAAGTTTGACATTGGAGCCTTTAAGCTTCCAAGTAACTTAGCAAGAAGAACTTCTCTTGATGGTATGTTAGCGAACTCAACTATTTGAGATTCGTTGTAGAATTCACCTTCTACTACACCCATTTTTAATTGCATTTTTGGATGAGAATCCATGAATTCTTTTAATATTCTAGCTGGAGCAACTGGATCTTCGTATCCGAATGCTATCGCGTTAGTTCCAACTAATAACTCGTTATTGAATTGTTCTATACCAACTTCTTTAGCAGCTTTTCTAACTAAAGTGTTTTTGTATACTTTATATTCAACACCAGCTTCTCTCATTTTCTTTCTTAATTCAGTTACCTCTTCAACTGTTAATCCTTTGTAATCAACAACTATAGCAGATGATGATTTTTCTAATTTTTCAACTATTTCAGAAACAACTTGTGATTTAAGTTCTATAGCTTTTCTCATATAGATGTGCACCTCCTTCACCTAATAAGGTTTAGTATTCGCCGCAATCTCATTTAAAAAAGCTTTTGATGGCAAAACAAGACAACAAAAGCTTTAGTAATTTCAATTTATCTAAAACCTCGGTAGGAAATTAAGCTTTTAGCACCTACTGTCTACGGCAAATCTATTCTTTTTTATATCAACAATTGTTATATTAACATTTTTGTTTTTGCTTGTCAACAATTTTATTATTCTGCTATTTTAGCAGGGTTTATTTTAACACCAGGTCCCATAGTAGAAGCTACAGTTACACTTCTTAAGTATTGACCTTTAGCAGCAGCTGGCTTAGCCTTAACTATTGCATCCATTAATGCAGCAAAGTTTTCAGCTAACTTTTCTCCACCGAAAGATACTTTTCCTACTGGAACGTGTATTATGTTAGTTTTGTCTAATCTGTATTCAACTTTACCTGCTTTTATTTCGTCTATAGCTTTAGCTACATCGAAAGTAACAGTTCCTGATTTAGGGTTTGGCATTAAACCTTTAGGTCCTAATACTCTACCTAATCTACCTACTACACCCATCATGTCTGGAGTAGCAACAACTATATCGAATTCGAACCAGTTTTCACCTTGTATTTTTTGAACTAATTCTTCAGCTCCTACAAAGTCAGCTCCAGCAGCTTCAGCTTCAGCAGCTTTTGCTCCTTTAGCGAAAACTAAAACTCTCTTAGTTTTACCAGTTCCGTGTGGTAATACAACCGCACCTCTAACTTGTTGATCAGCATGTCTTGAGTCAACACCTAATTTTATATGAGCTTCTACAGTTTCATCGAATTTAGCTGTAGCAACTTCTGCAACTAAAGATAAAGCTTCTGTAGCATCATATAATCTAGTTCTATCTATTTTGCTTAACGCTTCTGCGTATTTTTTACTTTTCTTTGCCATTTTATTTTCCTCCTTGTGGTTATATTCGGCTTTTCGCCTCCCACTTCTATATGAAGTGTCTAATTCTTATTTAAAATTAGTCTTCTACAACGATACCCATACTTCTTGCAGTACCAGCTATCATGCTCATAGCAGCTTCTACTGATGCAGCGTTTAAGTCAGGCATTTTTAATTCAGCTATTTCTCTTATCTTAGCAGAAGATAAAGTAGCAACCTTCTTCTTGTTAGGTTCTCCTGAAGCTGTATCTAATCCAGCAGCTTTCTTTAATAATACTGCAGCTGGAGGAGTTTTTGTTATGAATGAGAATGATCTATCTTGGTATACAGTTATAACAACTGGTATTATCATTCCTGCTTGATCTGCAGTTTTTGCATTGAACTCCTTAGTGAATCCCATTATGTTAACACCGTGTTGTCCTAACGCTGGCCCAACTGGTGGAGCTGGCGTTGCCTTACCTGCAGGTATTTGTAATTTTATTTGACCTATAACTTTTTTAGCCATTGAGCGCACCTCCTCAAAATTTTTCTATCTAAATTTTATTATATTTTTTGTATATTTTCAAACTCTATTACAAACAGAGTCTTCTTGCCAAATGCATCTATACACACTTTTGCTTCTCTTGTTTCCAGGTTAATTTCTTCAACAGTTCCTACTTGTCCACTAAAAGGACCTTTAGCAACCTCTACTGCATCACCTATTTCTAAGTCTACATCTGGGTTTACTACTTTCGGAACGTCTATTTCTATGCCCATAGCTTTTACTTCTTCATCACTTAATGGTACTGGTTTTGAACCTGGTCCAACGAATCCAGTAACACCTTTAGTATTTCTTACGATATACCAAGATTCATCAGTGATTATCATTTTAACTAAGACATAACTTGGAAATACCTTACGCTGTCTAGTTTTTTCTTTTCCTGTTTTTGTAGTTTCAACTACATCTTCAGTTGGAACAACTAAATGTGTTATATAGTCTTCCATTCCTCTTGTTTTTACAGCTTTTTCTATCGTAGCTTTAACTTTATTTTCATGTCCTGAATAAGTATGTACAACATACCATCTTGCTTCTTGTAATTCTGACATATTGTTTTCTCCTTTTCGTCTATTTCAGTATAAGCCCTAGTGCACCTTGTAATCCAGTATCTAAAGCCCACACTAATATAGTGGCTGAAGTAACTACAGTTAAAACCACACCTGTGTTTTTAAGTAATTCTTTTTTTGTAGGCCATGAAACTTTTTTTAATTCTTGTTTTGTTTCTCTTATGTAAGAGAATAAACTGAATCTTTTCTTAGTTTCTGTGCCTTGATTTGCCTGGACAGTCACTTTACACTCACATCCTTAAATAAAACTATTTTGTTTCTTTATGAGCTGTATGTTTCTTACAGAATTTACAGTATTTGTTTAATTCTATTCTGTCTGGGTTAGTTTTCTTGTTCTTAGTAGTGTTGTAGTTTCTTTGCTTACACTCTGTACATGCTAAAGTTACTTTAACTCTCATCTTCTACACCTCCAACTTTATTAATATAATAATATATATAGTTAAATAATACCTTAACTTATATTATTGAGGCATTATCACCTTCCTGAATCATTACCTTGTATAAGTTATCACAAAATAATAGCCGTGTCAATGTTTTTGTAGATTCCATGTTAAAAAAAGAGGAGTATAACTCCTCTCTTTTTGTCTATTGATCAATCCAATAA
>CAJFPU010000177.1 GCA_904418825.1 uncultured Romboutsia sp.
TAGAAGAGTTTTTATCAGGTATTGAAACTTCTATATTAGCATTTGTAGATAACGATACAATAGTTCCTATGGTAAGTGCTAAAGATCACAAGAAAGTATACAACTTTGAAAAAGGTCCAAATACAGGAGGAATGGGTACTTTTTCTCCAAGTGAAATCTATACAGATGAGTTGTCTAAAGAAATAAGCGAGAAAGTATTAAATAGAACTTTAGAAGGTTTCAAAAAAGATAATTTAAATTATAAAGGAGTATTATTTATAGGACTTATGATAACTGAAGATGGTCCAAAGGTACTTGAATATAATGTAAGATTTGGAGATCCTGAAACTCAATCTGTTTTATTCAGATTAGAAACTGACTTACATAAAATAATGGAAGCTATATTAGATAATAAATTAAAAGATATAGAAATTAATTATAAAAAAGAAGAAGCTGTTTGTGTAATGCTTACATCAGGTGGATACCCAGAAGATTATGAAAAAGGTAAAGTGATAACTGGTCTTGAAGATTTAGATGAAGATATAGTTGTATTTCATAGTGGAACTAAGATGTTAGACGGAAACTTAGTTACTAATGGTGGTAGAGTTATAGGAATAACAACAAGTGCAGGCAGTGTAGAAGAAGCTGCTAAAAAGGTATATAAAAATATAGAGAAAATAAACTTTGAAGGAATGCATTATAGAACTGATATAGGGATTAAGTTTTGTGAAGAAATATCTTTCTAAGTATGAATCTTAAAATCAGATAAAATAGTTAGGGATTTAATTAAAAAATAGATTTTATGGCTTAAATAATAAAATTTAAGTCATAAAATCTGACTTATAATAAGTGACTCGTTACCAGGTTGTTTAAATCATATATTTGAGCAATGTGTTAACGAGCTACCTAGTTAGTATTGTCATTTTAATTATATAAAAAGGGAGAAAAGATATGTTAAGTACTATAAGTTTAGAGTCAAGTGTTAGAAGAATATTAGTTGAAAAAAGACAAGGATTTGACCTTGAAGCTAAAGCTTTAAAAAAGGATTTAATAGAAAGTTTACACATAGATACTATAGAAAACGTAAGAATTTTAAATAGATATGACATAGAAGGAATAGATGGAGAAGTATATGAAAATGCAGCAAAAACAATATTTTCAGAGCCTAACTTAGATATTGTTTATCATGAAACACTAGAGTTTAATGAAGGGGAAAGAGTATTTGCTATAGAATATCTTCCAGGTCAATATGATCAAAGAGGAGATTGGGCAGCTCAATGTATACAAATAGTAAATGAAGGTAATAGACCAGAAATAAATACTGCTAAATTATATATATTAACAGGAAATATAACAGATGAACAGTTTGATAAAATAAAAGATTATATAATAAATCCAGTTGATAGTAGAGAAGCTTCTTTAGAAAAACCAGAAAGTTTAAAGATGGAAACAGAAATTCCTACAGAAGTAGAAATACTAGATGGATTTATAGATTTAAATGAAGAAGGGTTAAAAGTATTTTTAAAGAATAACGGACTTGCTATGACATTAGGGGATTTATCTCATGTTCAAGGATATTTTAAAAATACTGAAAAGAGAAATCCTACAATAACAGAGATAAAAGTATTAGATACTTATTGGTCAGATCACTGTAGACATACGACATTCATGACTGAAATAGAAGATGTAAAAATAGAAAGTGGTAAGTACACAGATATAATAAAAGAAGCTTATGATATGTATCTTGAATCAAGAAAAAATGTTTATGTAGATAGACAAAAAGATATATGCTTAATGGATATAGCAACTATAGCTATGAAAGAATTAAGAAAACAAGGTAAATTAGAAGATTTAGATGTAAGTGAAGAAATAAATGCTTGTAGTATAAATGTTGATGTTGAAATAGATGGAAAAGTAGAACCATATTTAGTAATGTTCAAAAATGAAACGCACAACCATCCAACAGAAATAGAACCATTTGGTGGAGCTGCAACTTGTTTAGGTGGAGCAATAAGAGACCCATTATCAGGAAGAAGTTATGTATATCAAGCAATGAGAGTAACAGGAAGTGCAGATCCAAGAACAACTTTAGAGGATACATTGCCAGGTAAGCTTATGCAAAGAAAAATAACTACTGAGGCTGCTCATGGATATAGTTCATATGGTAACCAAATAGGACTTACAACAGGGCAAGTTGCAGAAGTTTATGATGAAGACTTCGTTGCAAAGAGAATGGAAATCGGTGCAGTAATAGCTGCAGCTCCTAAAGAAAATGTAGTAAGAGAAGTTCCACAAAATGGTGACATAGTTATACTTCTTGGAGGAAAAACAGGAAGAGATGGATGTGGAGGAGCTACAGGTTCATCTAAAGAGCATAGCGAAGAATCAATACTTACTTGTAGCGCAGAAGTTCAAAAAGGAGATGCACCAAATGAGAGAAAGATACAAAGATTCTTCAGAAATAAAGAAGTAGCACAAATGATAAAAAGATGTAATGACTTCGGAGCAGGTGGAGTATGTGTTGCTATAGGAGAAGTTGCAGATAGTTTAGATATAAATCTAGATTTAGTTCCTAAAAAATATGATGGACTTGATGGAACTGAAATAGCTATATCAGAATCGCAAGAACGTATGGCAGTAGTTATAAATGCTTCTAATAAAGATAAATTCATAGACTTAGCAAGACAAGAAAACTTAGAGGCAACTCATGTAGCTACAGTAACTGATACTGGATATATGAGAATGTTCTGGAATGGTAAAGCAATAGTTAATATGAGTAGAGAGTTTATTGATACTAATGGAGTTAAGCAAACCACTAAAGTTCATGTTGATAAAGTTAATGAAGAAAACACATTCTTTGGTAGTAAAGTAGAAGAAAGAGAATGTGAATTAGCATTAGATGCAAACATAAAAGATAAGTTTATAGAAGTAATGTCTGACTTAAATGTTTGTTCTAAAAAAGGATTAGTAGAAAGATTTGATAATACAATAGGAAGTAATACTGTACTTATGCCATTTGGAGGAAAGTATCAAGCAACAGAAGCTCAAGGTATGGTAGCTAAAATACCTGTACTTGGTGGAGAAACTAATACTTCAACAATAATGACATATGGATATAACCCTAAAATAGGAAAATGGAGTCCGTTCCACGGTGCATTATATGCAGTAGTTGAATCTGTGTGTAAAGTTGTTGCTATTGGGGGTAAATATGATTCGATAAGACTTACTTTACAAGAGTATTTCGAAAAACTTGGGGATAACCCTACAAAATGGGGTAAACCATTTGCAGCACTTTTAGGTGCATATTATGCTCAAAATAGACTTGGTATACCTGCAATAGGTGGAAAAGACAGTATGTCAGGAACATTTAAAGATATAGATGTACCACCAACATTAGTATCATTTGCTGTGGATACTGTGGATGCAGAATATGTAGTATCACAAGAATTCAAGAAAACTAATTCACAAGTTGTAATGTTATCAACAGATAGATTAGAAAATGATGTAGTTGACTTTGAAATGTTAAAGAAAAACCTAGATAAAGTAACAGAACTTATACACAATAAACAGGTATTATCAACATATGCACTTGGATTTGGTGGTATAGGGGAAGCTATAAGTAAAATGGCATTTGGTAATAGAATAGGATTTAAGTTTAATGAAGGTGTAGAAGATTTATTTAAACCGAACTATGGAAATATAGTACTTGAATTAGCAAGTGAAGATTTAAGTTTATTAGATGGATATAACTATATAGTACTAGGATCTACAACAGAAGAACAAAGTATAATAATAGAAAATGAAGAAATATCATTAGAAGAATTATATAATGCTCATTGTGAAACACTAGAGCCTATATTCCCAACTAAGTCAGTAGATATAAAAGAAAAGATAGAGACTATAAACTTTATATCTCAAGGTGAGGCTAAAAAATCATCTATAACTATAGCAAAACCAAGAGTATTCATACCAACGTTCCCTGGAACAAACTGTGAATACGACTTACAAAGAGCTTTTGAAAAAGCAGGAGCAAATAGTTAAACAAATAAAAAAATCACAAATAATAATGTTACCTGGAGGATTTAGTGCAGGTGATGAGCCAGATGGTTCAGCTAAGTTCATGGCTACAGTATTTAGAAATCCTAAAGTTGCTGAAGCAGTTAATGAATTTTTAACTAAGCAAGATGGATTAATGTTAGGAATATGTAATGGATTCCAAGCGCTTATAAAACTTGGATTAGTTCCATATGGTGAAATAAGAGAAACTACAGTTGATGCACCTACATTAACTTATAATAACATAGGTAGACATCAATCTAAG